>QMWS01000064.1 GCA_003661745.1 Thermoprotei archaeon
CTAGACAAACTAGATTACTGGTACTTGCTAGATAGCGGTGCTGTCGACCTGGCATGCCATGTATTCCCGAACGGTAGCATAATGCACATCAACCCGAAGTTCATACCTGTACTAAAGAACATTAAGGTTAAGGACAAGGTGACGGGGGCTGAAATGAGCGTATACGACCTAGTCATGCTGAGGTACTCTCAGATGAAGAATGCCCCAGTGCTGACTCCACTCGAGGCCGTAGCCCCACACAAGTACGAGAACCTCACAGTCATAAACATTGCTGAGAAGCCTGAACAGGAAGAAAACTACATTATCGCACCATTCCACGTCTTCACAGGCCCTCTAGACGGCTACATGAAGGATAACCCAGACCAGAAGGTGCACATACCTGAAGGCGTTGTATTAGGTCATTACGAACAGTGGACAATGCAATGGTTTGTTGATTGGGTAGTCTACCTGGGCAGAGGCTAGTCGTAGATATTACCAGGGCGGAGTAGAGGGAGTAGAGGTGACTGAATCCAAGGCATACAACTCGAATTTTTCCCTTAAAATCAATACACCCATTGTTTCCGTTAAGAATATTTCAAAAAGATTTCCTGGTGCCGTAGCATTAGATAACGTTAATTTTGATATATTAGAAGGTGAAGTGCACGCATTACTAGGAGAGAACGGCGCCGGAAAATCGACGCTCGTGAAGATACTTTACGGAATATATAGCCCTGATAAAGGCGAAATCTACGTTAGGGGTAGGAGAGTACGGATTAACTCACCTAAGGATGCGATAAAGCACGGCATAGTAATGGTTTCGCAGATACCGCAAATAATAGATAGGCTGACAGTAGCTGAAAACATAATTTTGGGTCTCGAAAAATACGGGTTAACTTCTAGGATAAGTGAGGTTAGGGATTTCATTAAGGTGAAGAGTAAGGAAGTAGGAATTGCTGTTGACCCCGATATCGAGGTATGGAAGTTGAGTTACACGCAGAAGCAGTTAGTCGAGATATTAAGGGCCCTACTCATAGGCGCTAGGATACTCTTACTTGATGAAGCAATAACTTTCCTGCCCTTAATAGAGAAGAGGAAGTTCTATAAATTCATCAGGAACTTTGTTGATGAAGGAGGTTCTGTTGTATTAATAACTCACAAGATCTACGAAGCAATGGATATAGCTGACAGAATTACTGTGCTAAGGCAAGGACGTGTAGTAGGTACTGTAAGAAGAGACGAAGTGTCGCCGGACGATGTTAGGAAGATGATGTTCGCTGAGAAATCAGCTCAGATAACGTACGAGAGGTTACCAACCTCTAAACCAAGAGATGTCGTTGCATTGGAGATTAGAGACTTATGGGTAATGGGTGACTATGGCGTCCACGCTGTTAAAGGCGTTAACCTAACTGTAAAAGCAGGTGAAGTCGTGGGTATAGCTGGAATAGCTGGTAATGGGCAGAAGGAGTTAATTCAGGCCGTCATAGGGTTAAGAAAGGTTGAGAAAGGCAATATAATGCTTTACTCTGAAGACGTAACTAACAAGGGAGTTGCTAAAATTAGAGTTAAGGGTGTAGGCTACATACCGGATCAGCCAGCGAGATTTGGTGTGTCACTAGATAATAACATTGAGGAAAACCTTGCTATGCTACCAGCAATAACTAGGAGGATAATTAAGTGGGGGGCCGTTAGGGAGCTTGCGCGTAAGTTAATTAACGAATTCAACATACTCACCCCCTCGTCCAAAGCCCCAGTTAAGCTGCTCTCAGGTGGTAACATAATGAAAGTCCTAGTTTCTAGGGAATTATTTGTTGCTAAGAGGCTCCTCGTAGCTTACAACCCAACTAGAACCCTAGATGAAGTTACAGCAATAATGGTTAGGAAGATAATTAAGGAAAAAGCAGCTAAGGATGGTGTAGGGGTTCTAATAGCCTCCGAGGACCTCGACGAAATATTTCAGATCGCTGACACTATAGCAGTAATGAATTCAGGTAAAATAGTCGGTACATTCCCAGGCGACAAAGCAAATCGCGATGAAGTTGAGAGGCTAATGGTGATGTAACTTGAGGTTGGTACTAGTAAAGAGGATTAAGCCCCTACCATTAGGTGGGATCCTCATTCCCCTACTCTCAATAGTTATAGGGATACTCATTTCGACAATAATACTCTATGTGATAGTTGGCGCTAGCCCGATAATTACTCTATCATGTGTGGTCTCCTCTCTGATATCACCTGAAATAGTCCTCACGTTCCTATTCCTAACTATACTAGGTGTAGCACTCCTAGTAGCGTTCAGCGGTAGCATATGGAACATAGGTGCTGAAGGTCAGCTATGGTTAGGTACTGCCGCAGCCGCATACGTAGCGCTCTTTACCACATTACCTCAAGCTCCAATTGTAGCTAAGATAGTTATGGTACTCCTAGCTATGGTCCTTGGCGGCGCGTGGGCAGCAGTGGCTGGCATATTAAGAGCGTACCTAAATATAGATGAAGTACCTGTAACACTAATAATGAACTACATAGCGTACTACGTAATTAACTACTTAGTTAGAGGCCCATGGCTAGGTAAGGAAACTTGGGGTTATATCAGAACCGACATGATACCTGACCAAGTAAAATTTGTCTTAATACCGGGCTCAACTACGATAACGTATGAAGTGCTGATACTTGCAGTACTTACTATCGCACTAACGTACTTCATGCTTAAGTACACTGCATTAGGTCTAAGAATAAGGATACTCGGCTCCAACCCTGACGCATTAAAGGCTGCTGGCGTTAACGTGAGGGCACTAATAATAACAGCATTAGCTATAAGCGGAGCTATAGCTGGCGCCATGGGTGCAGCGCAGCTTGCTGGCTACCTGCACAGGATTAGCTACCCTATAGAGTCACATACAGCTAACTACGGCTACACAGCAATACTTGTTGCGTGGCTATCAATGCTGGACATTAGAGCGATACCTATAGCTGCTTACATAGTTAGCGCACTATATCAAGCTGGCATAAGCATGCAGATCGCTGGCGTAAGTGGGGCGTCAGCTACCTACGTATTCATAGGTACTGTGCTCCTCACTTTTACAGTTCTGAGGGTATTTAGTGAATACACCATCAAGATAGTTAGGAGGTGAGGAGTATAGAGGTAATTTCATATATACTTACTGTAGCTCCAGCATTCATGGCCTACTACCTCGCATCACTCGGGCAAGGATTCTTCGAGAAGTCAGGAGTACTCAACCTAGCTATTGACGGAGTTTTCGTTCTTGGAATTGCCGTAGGTTATGCTGCGGGAGTGTACTCTGGTAACCCGTGGGTCGGATTGTTAGCCGCTATGGCTGCTGCAGTGCTTTTCGGAATGATGCTCGCCTACGTGACGACTAAGTTCCCTATAAGCCATGGAGCTGCTGGTTTATCCATCATGTTTCTTGGGTATGGGCTAGCAGGACTCATAGGTGTTACAGCACGAAGTACCTATAATCGGCTAGTGGCGTCAGGCATATATCCACAGTATACCCTACCAACATCACCTACCGCCCGGATACTTATGTTTGTGATTCCTGTGCTTGTAGGTATCCTATTCTACTTAATAGAGACGAGAACCAAGCTAGGTGCAGCTATTAGAGCTGTTGGCGAGAATCCTCATGCTGCAACAGCTCTCGGAGTAGATGTTATTAAAATTAGGTTAATTGCAGCATTAATCGGATATTCCTTAATAGGTGCCGGATCCATGGGATTCCTAACATGGATAGCTACATGGTCTGAAGGAGCAGGAGTAAACCACGGCTGGATAGCTTATGCTATATCGCTAGCTGCCGGGAGACACCCGATACTGACAATCGGCACGGCAGGTGCTTTTGCGGCACTAGCTACTTACATGTTCGCACTTCAGGCAGCATATAACTTAAGTCCTGAGATAGCTAAAATGATCCCATTCATAGTAGCCATCGGGGCTATGGTTGCCTTCATGGCGACACCACTAAGGAAGAAGCTTGCGCCACCGCTATCCCTAGGTAAGAGGTTCTTCAAGGAAGAGAGGACAGTGTAACATCGAACTATGGTCACTCCTTCCCACTGATAAACTTAATAACATAGGTTACATCCTTAGCTATACCTACTAGGTCTAATGACCCGGATGAAAGCATGCCTGGAATTTCGAAGTCTACCTGAAGCGTTGACGACGTTGACGTCAGCTCCCTAACACTAATTACTACCGTTACTGGCTTTGCATCATACTTCATCGGTATCAACCCTTTCTGTTTCCTCTTCATCACAGTCACCATTGGAATTATCTCCCCCACCACCTCATACCCTAAGTTCTTAAATGCGCTGATAGCCTTAGCTAGTACTTCATCAGCTCTAGCATTAATTTCAACCACACATCTGTGTTTGTTGAAGCTCCTAGACTTACATACACCACCAGGCACTACTATCTCATCCTTAACTTTAGCACCATATAACCCCATGTAGTTTCTTACGAGAATTACAGAGCCTACTAGTGTAAGACATACTCCGCTTAAGGATATTAAGCCGCTGAACTCCTCTATCCTCCTAGTTCGTGAGAATTCCATAAAGGTACGTACCAGCGCATTACTACCCTCTACATTCCATAATATTAAGCAGTAGCTACCTCTACTATTAGGTGTAAAGCTAATTACCTCATCCCTAACACCTTCTTTACTAAGCAGTATGTCTTCCGTATTACCAGGTACGGACTCGTTAAACTCGGCTAAGAAAATGTTGATTGACTGATTAGAGCTTATGTTTATTCTAACACCTTCATTTGCGTTCAAGAAAAAGCACTTCCTGACCGCTGCGCCTGGGATAATTAGATCCAGTGACTCTTTATAATCACTTACTACACTATGTATATATATTAGGAATATAGCAACACTTACTACGATTGCTAACCCAGCAATAA
>QMWS01000065.1 GCA_003661745.1 Thermoprotei archaeon
CTAGATTGGATGCTTAGCATAGAATTCCAGCTAGCTGGATGGTACAAAGATCCACAGACAGGAAAAGAAGTTAACAAGTTTGGCTTGACTAAGAGACAATTCTTAGTAACCTGTACCGGAGGAGTTAACCCAGAGTATAAAAAGTACATGCCCGACTGGGCTAAAGAATTCTATCCCGACGATCCAATGAAATATGCTTTCAGCGTTGACTGGGATTGGTATTGGCAAACTAGAGAGTGGATCTGGGAGACATTCCAGGAGATTGTACTGGGAGGTGGAGGTTAAAATATATGAGAAATAGAAAATCCCTTACCATTTTTTTAATATCTTTACCTGCGTTTGGTTATATAATTTTTTGGTTTTTAATTCCCTCACTTAATCTTGTCGCCTTTAGCATATATACTAAGAAAGGCATGGGCGTTCAAATGGAAATAAGGACGACGCCCACTCTAGAGAATTACATAGAGGCGCTGTCAGGTTGGTACTTAGATAGCCTAATATGGACTATCGGAGTTGCAACCGTGATAGCTACTGTGGCTATTATTATAGCGTTGCCTGTCGCATATTACCTATCAAGAATAGAAGGGCCTAAAGCGTTCATAGATTTAAGCCTGCTATTTCCATTCTTCGGAGGAATCTTCTACGGCTACGCTCTACTTTATGCCTTCGCTCCGCAAGGAATTATAAACTGGCTCTTAATGAATCTACACATTATAAGCGAGCCTATCAGACTTTTAAAAACAAACGAGTCTGCAGTTATCGTAATGACGATTGTCGATACATCGCTAGCCATCATGCTCTTGCGAAGCAGTTTAATCGACGTTGATCCTGTTTATGAGGAAGCTGCTATGACTTTGGGCGCTACACCGATAAAAACATTCTTTAAAATAGACCTACCACTCGTGAAGCGGGCTTTAGCAGGAGCTTGGCTACTAATTTTCGGCGGAGAATTGGCAAGCTATAACATACCATACATCGTCGCAGGACCACATAACAAATGGATATCTACTATGCTGTATAGAGAATTAACCCAATATACTAACTTCCCGTTGAGCGCAAGTATCGCAGTAGTACTTACTTTGTTATCTTCAGGTGTCCTACTATTGTATATGAAAATCTTTGAAAGAGGATGAGAAAATATGAGGATTAAAATTACAAAAATACTGTTTACTATATACTCGTTTACGATAGCCTTCATACTGTTTTATCCAACGATTCAATTAGCTATAGTCGCCTTCACCGATGACATAAACTTTCCACCCTCCAGATTTTCCCTTAAAGCTTTTGAAGAGATCCTATGGCCGTTTTGGGTATCTTTAAGATTCAGCATAGCTCTAGGACTGCTAGTTACAGTGGCAAATATCTTGATGTGTCTACCGTTAGCTTACCTATTCGAAAGATACAAGATTAAAGGGAAAACACTACTAGAAATGCTCATCTTTATGCCATTTATCTTCCCAGGAATAAGCTATATGTCAGCGATGTTCATTTTCTACCTATGGTACTTCCCGCAATTAATGGATACTTTCATAGGAATTGCAATACCAACAATAATCTTCAACACAGTTTACATGCTTAGATCAATCAGAGCTTCGTTATCAATGATCGATCCTGTTTATGAGGAAGCTGCTATGACTTTAGGTGCTTCGCCGATAAAAACATTCTTTAAAATAGACCTACCATTGTTGCTTCCAGGGCTTTTATCAGGATCTCTAATAGTGTTTGCCAACTCTTCAACAGCTTTCATAGCTCCACAGGTTTTAGGAAGGAAAATAATATCCACAGCTACAAAGCAGATTTTCGATGACATGGGCGAATATGGACTCCTACCCTTCATCGCCGTTGAAGCTTTAATCGTGGAAGCCTTAGTCATGGGCATAATATTAATAATATACTTCCTGTTTAGAAAACGACTGAGCTTTAGGCTCTAAGGGGTGAGTAATATGGTATCAATTAGAGTCGAAAACTTGACAAAGAGATTTGGCAAGGTAGTAGCAGTCGATCATATAAGCTTTGAGGTAAAAGAAGGAGAATTCGTATGTCTGCTTGGACCAAGCGGATGTGGAAAAACGACAACTCTTCGCATGATAGCAGGATTAGAATATCCAGATGAAGGAAGAGTTTACTTCGATGAAAAAGACGTCACAGACATACCTCCATGGAAGAGGAATGTAGGGTTTGTTTTCCAGAAAATGTCAGTATTCCCCCATATGACCATTTACAAGAATATCGAATGGGCGTTAAAGCTTAGAAAATGGCCTAAAGACCAGATAAAATCTAGAATTAAAGAAGTACTTGAATTAGTGAAATTAACCGGTTTAGAAGATAGATACGTCTCTCAGCTCAGTGGTGGACAAGCACAGAGAGTTGTCATAGCTAGAGCATTAGCACCTGATCCTGATGTATTATTATTAGACGAGCCATTAAGCATGCTTGATGCAAAGTTACGAGATGAACTGAAAAACGACTTAAAAGAGATACATGAGGAAACTTTAAAAACTACTATCATGGTAACTCACGATCAATCAGAGGCTTTTTCAGTAGCAGATAGAGTTTTAGTAATGAATGAAGGAAAAATAGTTCAGTCAGGAACTCCTATCGAGATCTATAATAATCCCCAGGATCCATTCGTCGTGGAATTTATAGGTTCAAATAATTTCCTTAGAGGAAAAGTTGCAGATGTCATTGCTAATAAAGAAATTACAATTATGACGGAAAGCGGCAACATATTAAAGAAAGAATATATTCCAGGATATGTAAAGGGCGAGGAAGTAATGATTTGTATAAGAGCAGATGATATAGATGTGATCTCCAGAGAGGAGATGTCTAAGTATAAAACGGTTTTAGAAGGGACAATATCGAGATCGATATTCGTAGGTCCATACGTGGTTTTAGATGTTAGCTTCGACGAGAAAGAGACTCTAAGAGTTCACTTAATGGGCAGCGATAAATTTAAGTATATCAAGAATAAAGGCGAAAAAGTCCTGCTAGGAATAAATAACTTCATAATATTCAGAAGATAATTTTCTTTCCATTTCAATTTTTAAGAAATATTTTGTCATTTTATAGAGAAATTTTTTAAAAATATCAGCTAGTAAAATTTTATTAGGTTGTTCTCCATCTCTAGAATTGGTGAAGATATATATGACTCGTAAACTGTTTTTTGCTTTGATCACATTATTGCTAGTGTTAGTTGTCCTACCTGGTTTGCCTAGTGTTAAGAGCACTTCTGAGGTTGCAATCGTTGATCCTAGATATTCCGTGCCTTATCCCTGTCTACCCAGCTGTGCCGTGAATATAACATTAGTTGGTGCTGGCGCTATTAGCAGTGTGTGGATTGTCGCTCCTGGCTATAATTATTCATTGCCAATAGTTGCTACCTGGCATAATGATACCTATTATATAGTTGAAGTAGAAGTGCCTAAGGATGTGATGCCTGAGCTCTACGACATCTATGTTGAGACGGACAATGGTGTAGTTAGAGAGCCTAGAGCGCTATGGGTATTAAAAAGCTATCCGACAAATATAACAATTCTTCATTTAACTGACATACATATAGGAGCTATGGCGGATAATAACCACACTGCAACTTACTATTATGATGCTGCCGTTAACCTCATCAACATCCTCCCCGTAGATTTTACCGTTATCACAGGTGATGACGTCGACAATGGTAATGACCTAGTTTCTCTTAAGAAGTTTTATCTAATGACGAATAGAGCTCGCAAACCCACATTTATAATTCCTGGAAATCATGATCACTACGGCACTAACATATATACTTTCCAGCAGAAATATTATGGAAAATACGTAGGTCCAAGATACTGGAAAAGAATACTCGGAAAATTTATAATAATAGGACTAGATGCCGGTGCAAGAGGATTCCTGGATGAAGAGCAATTACATTGGTTAGAAAACACGCTTAAAAAATACGAAAACAAAACCAAAATAATCCTGATACATTATCCATTATTCAACTATAGGATATTTAGAGAAGTGAGCGGGTCGTGGAAGGACATAGACGCGCTTAAAAGCATGTTTTATAGAACATGGGTCGCACAGATTTCCTCTGCTCAGGAATTCTTAAGACTAATCGAAGAATACGATGTAAAACTAGTTCTAGCAGGACATACTCATGAAGATGGCCTAGTACTTTATAATGGGAAAACATGGTTCGTAACTACTACAACAACAAGTGGACAATACGATTCACAATACCATGGCTTCAGGATTATCACTGTTAGCGAAAATGGCTCTGTCAAAGTATCGGCACCTCCTGACAAAAACCCGCTAGCTGAGAGAGCCTCCTATAACATAGAACAACTAACACTTAGATATATTGAAGGTCCTGACGGTCTCTCCGCCACAATAATCGCGGAAATACCTGAAGACTATCCACTAGATATAGGCGAAACAACGCTCTATTTCTACCTGAAAAAAGCTGAAGGCTATAAGGCTTACGGAGACGCGAAAGCGTTAGAACTTAAGCCATATGGTCCACAACAATACATTGCCACGGTCAAAGCAGTATTAGAAAAAGGCTCTAGAGTCGTTGCCACTGTTGCAGCTACAGAAGACAAGACTCCTCCACAGGTTAGAATGGACTCTTACACTGTGACAGGGGATGTAGTGACAGTTTATATAACAGCTAGCGACGATGGTTGGGGCTTGGACAAGGTCTGCTTAGCCTATGAAACTCAAAGTGGCGAAAAAGGCATGGTTGAGGCATATCACTGGAAAGCTAACTATTATATAGCAACGGCAGTCACTGGGCCAGAGGCGACGATATGGGTCGTGGCAATAGACGTTGCTGGAAACACTCAGCAGACACCTAAAGTAAACATTTCACAACCTCCAGAACAACAGACACAACCACA
>QMWS01000066.1 GCA_003661745.1 Thermoprotei archaeon
GTCACTTATTTTTATGATGTTGACCTTATTCATGTCTACGTAAGAAGATAATTCATCCTTAATTACTTCTTCATTAGTACTACTCAGCATTATTCCTGCAGTACTTTTCTTAAGTATATCGGATAACTTTATTGATTCTATTGTTTTTCGTATTAGGTCCCTGAGAGTATACTTTCGTTTATTCAGTACAGCATCAACGTATACCGCTACCTCATCCTCACTACTAACAATGAAGTCAGGTGCCGACTTCTTAATCTCATATACCTTACCGCTGAAATATTTCCTAATCCTAAGCAGTAGCTCCTTGTTGCACGTCTCACTAATTTCCTTATGCTTCCTCCGGAACTCCCCTCTCATGACCTTTAGATTAACGGTCTGTATCACTTCTTCACCAAAGACCTCAAGTAGTCTCTCTGCTGTCTCTATGGTTATAATACCTCCCTCACGCTCATAGCTATATATTGTTCTTCTCGAAATTCCTGTCTTGAATGCAACATCACCTATAGTTAACTTAAGCTTAGACCTTAGTTTCCTGAAGTTTTCTTTATTGAGAGATACATACAGATCTCCTTTCTTGTATAGAGTAATTAGTTCGTTCGGTCTCAGGTAAAGGTTCTCAAACGTCCTGTCATTTATAACGTAAACACCCTCCTTCTCATAGACTATGTTGTCATACAACTCAGGATCATTTGTAACTATCATCGGTACTGCATCCAGTGCCTTAGACGCCCTAATTAAATCCTTAGACTCCTCCCTACTGACCCTAGCACTGAGCTTAACCCTAATTATCTCACTTTCATTATCTCTTATAGCTACTATATCTATCGATCTATCCCTATGCTTTGCAGGATAGTGTAGCACAACAAATTTCCTTCCGCTTAATTCTAACGCAAACTTTATCTTCTCAAGTACGTTCTTCAGCTCTCTCTTCCTATTCTGTCCACAGCCTCTGCTATTATCTATAGACTTCAGCGGCGGCATCTCTATTTAAAACATTTGTTTTTAAGGTAAATAAAAATCTCTACTAGTAGCGCCCCAATAATTAATTTTCCTATTCTTTAGCACTACTCTTGTTATATTTGGCAAGAACCATTGCGTGATCTTTATCAAACGGATCTAAATGAACTACATCTATTAGCTCGAACCCACCTTTCTTTAGGGTTTCTATCTCTCTCCTGTATATTTCGTCAGGTGCCTTGGTTACATCAATACTCCGCGCCTTTATAGCTAGATATAGGTACCCTCCGTCTCTTAGGAAGTACCTCGCATTGAGATTAACTAAACTTGCTTGTTCTGGTTGAGCTACATCGGCATAGACTATATCAACTAAGTCAACTATGTGCGCGTACTTCTGCGGGAATCTAGCGTCAGCTAATATAGGTACTAAGTTCTTCCTTACCTCTGAGACGGTTATTAACTCCCTCATAACCCTAGGCGCGAATTCAACAGCGTAAACGACGCCCTTATGACCTACGAGATCTGATACATGGCTTGGCGTGGTGCCGCTTCCGGCACCCAAGTACAGTACCTTAGATCCCTCCTTAATCACTAGCTCCTTAATACCTTTTAGTAGCGCTGCCGCTAACTTACTCCTATAGGCATTCCACTCTCTGTACTCGACATCGCCGATCTTAAAGAGCCACTCACCATATGCTTTTTTCCCAGGAACTAAGTTCTTCGTTGCTAGCCTGGTGCTACCATCATCTAGTTCAACTACATATACACCCTTATAGTTAGGGTGTTCCTCAACCTTTACTGCCTCAACCATAAGACACACCTCTCACTGCTATTATCACTTTATTAAGGACGGTAATATTATTTCCTAAACTTACCTTCCTTTCTTACCCCTTCTCCTCCTCGGAGGCCTACCCCTAGGCCTTCTCTCTGGTGCTGCCCTAGGTGGTGGTCTCGGGTACAGCCTCTTAATCTCTTCGATACGCTCCATAAGCGCTTTCTTCAGTTTATCCGCTATGAACCTACCTGTGAAGTAGTCAGCTTTTGCCGCAATAGCTAGCTTGGTAGCTAGCGCTCTAGCTATCTTACCTCTCTGCCACCTTGGTGCCCTGTGGATTTCTGGGAACTGGAATATTATGCCGTGCTTTGGCGGCTTACCGCCCGTTCTGAGGGCCCTAAACAACGCTTTCTCAGCGCCTAGTACCTGGATCGTGCTTGCAGGCAGCTTAGCAAGGTCTTCAAGGCTGCCAGCTAAGCTTAACAGCCTAGCACCCAGCAATGGCCCGACCAGCTCAGTTATGTTCGGCGCTACCTCTCTCATTACGTGACTCACGTACTCTGTTAGTGATTGCCTTAACCTGTATAGCTCCAGCATGATGTTGGCCAGGGTCTTTACCTGCCTTATATCGAAGTCAGATAACTCAGCACCTATACTTTCCTTAGCTACCTTAGCTATCCTTTCCGCCTTACTCTCACTAAAACCCAGCTTAACTAAGTTCTCAACCGTTATGTTGTCCCTATCACCTAGTTCAGCAACTATCCGCGCGTAGAGTAGGTGATCCTTGACTAGGTCATCGAGCTCAGGGAAGTGTACGCTATACCATTCCCTTAATCTTGAGGCAAATAAGTTTAGCGTCTTATCAATATCATCAATAGCTCTGATAGCCTGTATAGCCAGCAGGTCCCTTTTCTGCGCTACCTTCCTCAACTTCATTCTCGTTACCATCATTGAGACCTTGTGGACGAAATCAGTCCACTCATCAACACTACTTATGTATCCTCCCTCAACAGCTAGCTCAGGCAGCTTCTCACGTACTGCGAGTATAAGCTCATTACCGGGAGCAATAATAAACTTCATGCCCTTCAATGATACAAGCCTTGCATGCGCTTCGTCCTCGACAATGACCTCAGTACCTAACCCATACTTGCTCTTCAGTACCTCAACAACTTTCTCAAACTCACTCGAGTACCCTTCCTCCTCAATCTTCAGTGCCCTGCTGGTTAGCTCATTAATGTCCTTGGCAGTATATTCTTTAATAATTAACTCCTCATTCTCAGTGATTGCAAACACCCCTACAGCTGTATCAATAACAGCTACCTTCAAAATATGACACCAAAGCTAAAATCGAGTTAACCTTAAAATAGCTTTCATTATCTTACAAAAGACGATATACACTAAAACTTAACTTTTTAAGCTGCGAACCACCTAAGAGTTGGTGAGCTCGCAACATGCCGACGCACGGATCAATGACTAAAGCAGGCAAAGTAAGGAGCCAAACACCAAAGATACCGCCAAAGCCAAAGAGAAATCTACCTCCTAGAGTAAGGAATAGAAGAGAGTACTGGATAAGGAAGAGAAAGGAAGCCGGACTACCGGTACCAACCGTTGTACCTCCGTCATCAGTACCGAAGAGTAAGCGCTAAGTAGATAGCTCTTAATCATTAGCGACACATTACAGAGTTTTCTCGGGACCATTAGTGCCTGTTAATAGTTATGATTATGAAGTACCCAGAAGAGTATAGCATCTTCCGCAAAATTTGAAGTTACTTAGTAACATCCCTATCTCTATGTAGGGGTACTTTAGCTTCTACTATTTTAATCTAGGAAATTAAAGTATAATTAGTGCTTTAAGCTCCCGGGGTAGATTTAGCATGACAAACTTGAGAAATATTGAATGTGGTGACCTCGTACGGGTGGTAAAGAAAAACATGATACTTGAAGGTATCGTAATGCCTGCTACAGAATTTACGTCAAGTGATGTGATAATTCTCAAGCTAAGCAACGGGTATAATGTCGGTATCTCACTTAAGGACGCTAAAGTGGAGGTACTTAAGAAGTCATACATAAGCGTGGGTGTTGAGTCGCCACAGGCAAGAACACGCATTAAGGGCGGAGGAAACCTTAAGCTATCACTTGTCAGCACAGGAGGAACTATAGTAAGTAAGGTTGAGTACGAGACAGGCGCTGTCAAACCCGCACTAACGGCTCAAGAACTTATCGAGCTAGCTCCTGAATTCTTGGATGAGATTGCTGAGCTTGAGGTAGTTGAGTTATTTAGATTATTGAGCGAGGACCTGACACCTAGTCACTGGAGTAGAATAGCCGACGAAGTAGCTAAGAAAATAGAGAGCGGCGTTAACGGGGTTATTGTAGCTCACGGAACTGATACCATGTCCTACACGGCAGCCGCTCTCGCATTTGCCCTAAGAAATCTGCCGTGCCCGGTAATGCTGGTGGGAGCGCAGAGGAGCAGCGATAGACCAAGTACCGACTCAGTACTTAATCTCCGTGCGTGCCCCGTTGTGGCAGCGAGAGCGCCCTTTGGTGAGGTGACTGTTGTTATGCACGGCCACACGTCAGATAGCTACGTACTAGTGCATAGAGGCGTTAAGGTTAGAAAAATGCATACAAGCAGGAGGGACGCATTTCAGTCAATAAATGACGTGCCATTAGCCAGAATTGACTTCCCGGAGAGGAAATTTTCACTAATTAACAGGAGGTACTTACCGAGAAGTAAGCCCGAGTTATTTATAGCAAAAACTAAGTTCAGCGAAAAGGTGGCGCTTATTAAGGCATATCCTGGCTTTGATTGCGAAATAATTGACTACCTAGTTGACAGGGGCTATGAGGGAATAGTAATAGAGGGTACTGGCTTAGGCCATATACGAGGAAAGTGCGTGGAGGCCATAAAGAGAGCATGCGAAGAAGGTGTTATTGTTGTTATGACTTCTCAGACATTATTCGGGAGAGTCAACATGAAGGTTTACACTAATGGTAGAAAGCTAATACTGGCTGGTGTAATCCCTGGCTCTGACATGCTACCTGAGGCAGCCTACGCTAAGCTCTCATGGCTCCTTGCTAATGTACCGGATAGGAACGA
>QMWS01000067.1 GCA_003661745.1 Thermoprotei archaeon
GGTTGACCACTACCGTGAAGCTTCCCGTTGAAGAGAAGCTTATTGTCACCGATGAAACGTTTATGAATGTTCTGTTAAGCTCTACAATAGTTATATTACCCAGCTCCGGCAACTCAACAGTTAAAGGCTCACCTATGAGTATGGTTTCGGTGTCGTAGCCCTTAGTATGCGTTCTGAAGGTCTTAAACCTGTTCTCCAGAAGAGCATAGATAGTCATGTACTGGCTGTAGTTCGCTGGGTCAACCCTGTAGACGCTGTAGTTGTAGGAGCCTATGGTCTCATCACCCACATAGGAGGGTTGAACTGGGTAATCCGTAGTGTTGTATGTTAGGTACTGGATGAGCTTGAAGGTTATGATTGACCTGTTGAGATATTCTGCTGAGCCGAGCTCAACGTAGTGGCTTGCGGAGCAGTTGAAGAACTCGACGTTAGGCGACCAAGTCACAATAACCTGCGGGTTGGTCTCATACTCTATGTAGACCCTGACATCCTTAACCGCAATTTCCTCCCCCGTAGTGGTTGTTGATTTCACGGTGGCGTTTATCCAGATAGTTACTTGGTTACTAAGGTCAGCATTAACTGTTAGAGTAACCTCCGTCCAGCTAGTGCCTAATGTTGCGTTAGTTAGTTCGGCAACAACCCCGCCAGTGGAGTTGAGTAGCCTAATCCATAGTTGCCTAAAGCTACCGGTACCATTAGTCTTCGCCAGAAGAGTGATGTTCTTCACAGTAACCTCAGTGTATGGAAGAGTTATGTTGACCTCGCTCACAAGGGATGCCATATTCTCGGTAGAGTCGTAGGGTAGAGCATACACCCTCCATCCGTAGGCATCAGTGTAGTTCACCTCATAGCCAGCGGTGGTACTGTTTGTAGCCGTGAAGTTGTGGCTGAACTGCGTTGCATTAGGACTGTACATAATATTATGTATTAAATACATTGTCCTCGATGGGAAGTAGAGAACCCTCATAACCTCTTCACGTCCTATCGATATGCTCGGCTCCGGGTCAACGAACTTCCTAACGAAGGCGTAGTCCCACAGCGCATAGCTGTAGGAAGGCATCGAGTCAACACTAATGTATATTGTTGGGCTACTGCCCATCGAGAGGCTTAGTGAGGTGCTCTGCAAACCGTAGAGCTCCACCCTATTGCTGAACACCCTAACCCTTACGTAGTACCACTTATATGCCTGGGCATCGCCTAAACCACCACCACTATCCCAACCATCACCGCCTACATCTATGATGTAACGGAACCCTAGTCCGTCAGGTATGTATGGGGAAGCATCATCTCTACCGAGGAAGAACTCGACAACGTCGGGCGAACCGTGAATATCTATAAGGGCAACATGCAGGACGTTTTGGTCTGTTGCAGTCAGAACCTTCACAATCACCTCAACGGGTGTGGGGGCATTGACCTCGTACCTATACAATTCCCAATCTGTTGCAGATGACGTTTTTTCAAACTTAATTGAGTCCCCTAGCAACATCACGTTCCATGTCCCAGTCACTATGTCGGCTGGTCTGAAGTTCTTTTCGTCTAGGAACCACAGGAACGCCTTGGTTCCATTATTATAGCTGGCGTATGGGTTCTCCCATCCATACCGCATGTAGATGGTGACGCTGCTTCCTGCCGGTATCCTCGGTATGTTTACCCAGATAACCGCCTTCCTGTTGACGAGATCGAAGCTCTCTATCCAGTAGTATAGGGGCTTACCATCGCTGTCTAGGAAGTATATGTCGGAGCCGTTGTAGGAGGCAATATGCTCCCAGTATGGGAAGTTCGTGCCGTTCAGCTCCAGCTTAACCGTGTAGTTTACTAGGTCGCTCCCGCTCAACTCCCTCACGGTAATCGGGACACGGTACTCGCCCTTCAGCCCAGGAGCCCAGTAGGGAATCACAAGGGGTTCCGGGTCAACGAGCTTCCTCACCCTAACCCAGTCCCACCACACGACTATCTTATCGCCAACGGCTCTAACGTTTGCCCAAAGCGCTACCCGAGCCGCTCCGCTCAATGATGAAGTACTTGTGACCTCGTATTCGCTTCCATCCACGCAGACCCTGAAGACAGCCCTGCCATCACCGTACCACTTCACGCCAAGCAGAAACAGGCTCGGCAGAGCCGCATCGAATGATAGTGCTGTATAATGTGTTACCGACCCAGCCAACTCCTCAAGTATGAAAAGCCCCCTCTCTGCACTATCACCTATGCCGCTTAATGCCCAATCAAACCTGTTGTCCTTATCCACCGCAAACTCGATACCGAACTTATAGCCATAGGAACCTGTTGTGCCACCTATGTAGAAGTCGTTCACTATGGCAACAGCCTCCACCACGAAGCTCTGGGAAAGGTCTATTGTGCTGTTGGTTACCAGCGACTTCCCCAGCCAGCCAGAGGTAACCCCATCCTCCGTCACAGTATTGACTTCTCCGGTCCCATTGATGCTCAGATAGTTGGGAAGCTCAAGGATGTCTATGCCCGTATCGGTCTGCGTGGCGAAGACACCGTTGTTCTCCTCGATATAGTATGCAGTATACCACTTCGTAGTATTTATGACACCATCCTCAAACCCGTCGTAGAAGTCAAACACAGCATAAGGGTTGCTCTCAGGCGTAAGCGTCTGGTTGCCGTAGTAAGCCTTGATGACCTTGTAGCTGTTTGCGGGAATTGACGGGATCTTAACCCACACCTTGATCTTTCCGTACTCTGCAACATATACGTAGCCATGATACCAATGCATCACCACAAAAGCAAACCGAAGGTTCTCGCTGTCAACAGCCTCGGGCTTCATCTCCATTCTGTAGTACTTTGCTGTACCCCCCGTAAGCTCTGGGTTTCCATCCCAGTACTCGCTCCACCTGAGAATGGTAACGTACTTGCCGTATTCTGGGAAGTATATCCAAACCGAGCAACCGTGAGCCGAGAAGATCAGTATAGCTTTCCTACCACCTATGTAGAACGGGTAGGCACCCATAACCGTCCTGCTCCTTATATCGGTATCAACAAACGTCGTAGTACTCCCGTCATGCAGAGCCACATGGATGGTCATGGTAGTCTTGTTCACATACGCAATATAGAGATACTCACCATCCATAGCGAGCTGTGGTCTCACAGTGGCATAATCCGGTGGTATGACATCCGTTAGGTTCAACACAAGCTCTACACTCGATGTAGTTGGGTCATACCTCCAGATCTCGTGGGTCTCCGGTGGCGAGTATACATCGGCTGCAACAACCTTGCTCACAGCCATGTAGAGATAGCCTTTGAAGAACATCATGCTGCCAATGCCGTTATACTCGGTACCGCCCTTTGGATGTTGCCACACAACAACCCATGTAGATGTATCGCTCCATGTATTCTTGGGAATCACAAACAGCTTACCGTTGAACGTCCCGACGAATATATGTGTAGCGTTTACCTCCACCGACATGCCCTCATGATACCTATCGGTTCCGGGATGATAGACCCTCTCAACAGTATCGGATGTCAGGTTCCACTTGTACAGCCCCAGCCTTAGAGCCGTGCCATCATGGAACACACCCGTAGCCCAGATGACGTTGTCATACGGGTCGTACCTGCTACCCCAAAGCGTGTATGAACCTGTGGCACTCTCCGTGTAGACAACCTCGAATTCATCAGTTGATATGTGGTACTTCCAGAATATTCTGTTATTCGATGTCCAGAAGAAAGCACCGTACACTATACCATTAACAATGGCAAATGTCGTGCCCTCAGGCTTGTTAGGTGCATCATCTGCATCACTAGTGTAGACGAGTCGCAACTTAGCATAGGATTCTATGTAGTATGGCAACTCCGTATCCCCATCATAGAAGCGTAGATCCCCTAGGTCGGCTCTGGTAGAGTTATTCTTTAGGAGACCCCTTAGGTCTAGCTCAAAACCAACTTGGTAGTCGTTTAGAGTTATGTTTGCACGGTTCACTATGGTGATGTCAAAGCTCGATGTGCTAGAACCGTTGCTGGGTAACGCATATACAGCCAGAGTTGCTGGCTGAACACCTACGAGTACAAGGGTAATCATGATTAAGGAGGTTACCTTCTTCAGCACCTCTTCTTCACCCTATGTATTTATTCAGAACTAATGATTTTAAGTTTCTCACGCATATCTTTTATATGAGGGATAAGGTGATGACTAGAAGATTACTTGCTCTACTATTCCTGGTACTTATAATAGCACCTACAGTACCCGTACCTACAACCATAGTTGTGTCGGCAACCTCATCGACTCATACTACAGACCCCCAGCAACTACCAAGAGTAGCACTAGTGAAGCTCTGGGAGATAAGCCATCAAGCATACATGGCTAAGTTCATAGGGGAGGACTACATCGTGGTCTTCGAGACACATGGTGATGTAAGCTTAGATGGTAGATACATCTCATCGTGGGGGACAGCGTATGTTTACAAGGTAGATACTGGTGAACTTATTGCAACCCTAACACCAGATACCGATGACAACAATGGTGATACATGGGAAATCACGTCTTGGGAGCCATTCCAGTATGTTAAAAGATGGGATGCCTCCGGCTTCTTCTCGGCAGATTCAAAGAGAATGATGGAAGATGTTAGAACGCTTGGAACAAACGCCAAAGTAGTCGATACTGCATCATGGACGGCAATACCGATAGACTGGACCTTCACAGACACCAACGGGTATAACTTCTATGCTGTGCAACTGGATTACTCCGGCTCATATCTGTTCGTGGGACACATAGCTTACGGCACATTCTATATCTACAAGTATGACCCTGAGCAAGGAAAGTACGTACTGTTCTTTGTACATCAGGAGAGTGGGAAC
>QMWS01000068.1 GCA_003661745.1 Thermoprotei archaeon
CCTGAGGAGCGTGCTGTGAAAGAGAGGGAGCTTGTTAAGAAACTCTACAATATGGGCTTACTAGAAAATGAGAACGCGACGCTTGATGAGATACTCGGCTTAGGTGTCGAGAGTATTCTGGAGAGGAGGCTTCAGACAATCGTATTTAGGAAGGGACTAGCGAAGACGATACATCAGGCTAGACAGCTGATAGCTCACGGTCATATCGCCATAGCAGGACAGAGAGTAAGGTCGCCTGGCTACCTAGTACGTAGGGATGAAGAGGACTTAATAGATTATGCACCTACATCTCCCTTCGCTAAAAGGAGAGAGGAGGCAGTAAGTCAGGGGTGAGGTAAATGGCGTTTACATCTAGGGAAATAAAGTGGGGCGTCGCACACGTATTTAGCTCATTTAATAACACTATAGTCCACATTACTGACCTGAGTGGAGCAGAGACCGTATCAAGATGGTCCGGCGGTATGGTAGTAAGGGCAGACAGAGAAAAGCCTTCACCCTACGTAGCAATGATGATCGCCTACAGAGCAGCACAGCAGGCAATGGAGAAGGGCATTATGGCTATCCACATTAAGGTGAGGGGTCCTGGAGGTCACGGGCCAAAGATTCCCGGACCTGGAGCGCAGGCAGCTATCAGGGCCCTCGCTAGGGCTGGGTTCATTATTGGTAGAATCGAGGATGTAACGCCAATACCTCACGATACTACGAGGAGGCCTGGCGGAAGACGTGGTAGGAGAGTCTAAGGTGCTTTACTAATGAAAGATATATCGCTAGAAATTCTCGAAAAGAGCGATAACGTCTTAAAGATAAGGTTTAAGAATGTACCCTTAGCTATAGTCAACGCTATAAGGAGAGTTATACTCGAAGAAGTACCTACTATGGCGGTAGACTACGTAATCTTCAGAAACAATACATCTGTTCTTCATGACGAAATAATAGCCCATAGGATAGGCCTAATTCCGCTAACATCAGATGAGGCGGTAGAGAGGTATCTGCCCCCAGAGGAGTGCTCAGATGAAAAATCACTAAATAAGCCAGGATGCTTCACTACATTAGTTTTAGAGGCAGAAACCGGTGATGACGAAATAAAGACTGTTTACTCAGGTGACCTAAAGCCTATCGATGACCCTACAGTTAAGCCAATAAGCGACAAAATACCAATAGTTGTTTTGGGGCCAAACCAAAGGCTCGTACTAGAAGCTAAGGCAAGATTAGGTAGGGGTAAGGAGCACATAAAGTGGTCGCCAGTAACTATAGCCGTTTCAACCTATGTTGCTAAAATAATAGTTGATAGCAAGAGATGTACGACATGTGGTTCGTGTGCAAATTACTGCCCTACTGGTGCATTATCAATCAAAAACAGTAAGTTAGTTGTAGATGAAAGTAAGTGTAATCTGTGTAGGCAGTGTGTTAGGGTTTGTGACTATGATGCCATAGACCTGAGCTGGTATCAGGATATGTATGACTTAAAGATCGAGTCGACGGGTGCGCTGTCGGTAGAGAAAATTATTACACTAGCTGTTAAGGAATTAATAAGGAAACTTGACGATTTCTTACAGAGTTTAGGTCAGATTGAAGAGTCGGGTGCTTCCACAGGTGGTTGAAGATGAGGAGAACAGGACCTACGAATATAGTCTTAAGGAAATTAATTAGAGAGTTAAGAAAGTATGCCAACAAATACAAAGCACCAATCTGGGACTATGTAGCGGAGCTTATTGAGAAGCCAGCACGGAAGAGAGTAGTCGTGAATGTTAGTAAGATAGAGAGGTACGCTAGGGAGGGGGAGGTCGTGGTCGTTCCGGGTAAGGTGCTTGGTGCTGGCTTCATAAATAAGCCAGTGACTGTGGCTGCTATAGGGTTCTCGGAAAAAGCTATTGAGAAGATAGTTGCAGCTGGAGGTAAGGTGATGTTTATAGGTGATCTAATTAAAGAAAACCCCAGAGGTAGCGGGCTTAGGGTGATAATATGAGTGATGTGAGTAGGTTAAGGAGGACACTAATAGTGGATGCTGAAGGGGCTATTCTAGGGAGGTTAGCTAGCTACGTGGCTAAGGCTCTTCAAGAAGGTTTTAAGGTTTACGTAGTTAATGCTGAGAAGGCTGTAGTGAGCGGCGACCCCAAGATGGTCATAGAGTCGTACAAGATATGGTTCGAGCTTAAGACTCTTAGGAATCCAGCGAAAAGTTCACCTAAGAGGCCGAGGTCACCAATATCGACAATTAAGAGGGCTGTTAAGGGTATGCTCCCGAAGGATAATTGGAAGGGCTTCGTAGCTTATAGGAACCTCAAGGTGTTCATTGGCGTGCCTCCAGAGCTAGCTAAAAAGGAGCTTATTAAGCTACGCGATGTTGATTCTAGGAAGCTTACCGGAAAGTACATAACTGTTGGAGAAATAGCTAAAGCTATGGGGTGGAAGGGATGGGTGCGCAAGTAAGTAACAGAATAGTTATAGCTACGGGAAAGAGAAAGACTGCAATTGCTAGGGCGGTTATAAGGCCAGGTAAGGGAAGGGTCTGGATAAATGGTATACCGATAGAGATATACCCCATAGAAATGGCTCGCCTCAAAATGATGGAACCCCTTCTCTTAGCCGGAAGGGAGATCTGGGGATCTGTAGATATTAAAGTGAATGTCAAAGGCGGTGGTGTAATGGCTCAGGCCGATGCTGTTAGGACAGCTATAGCGAGAGGCCTAATAGCATTTACAGGTAGTGAGAAGTTGAAGAAAATATACAAGGAGTATAGTAGGCCTATGCTTGCTGGTGACCCAAGGCAGACAGAGCCAGAGAAATGGATGAGGTATAGCGCGAGGAGATGGAGGCAGAAGTCATATAGGTGAAGAGTATGGTGTTGTTTCCTGTTAGATGCTTTACGTGCGGGGCTGTAATAGGTGATAAGTGGGAGGAATTTATTAAGAGAGTAAGGAGCGGTGAAGAGCCCGGTAAGGTACTTGATGAACTAGGTATAAAGAGGTACTGCTGCAGAAGGATGTTTATTTCACATGTTAATTTGATAGATGAAATGGTGCTTTACGGCAGAAAGGTGTGAGGGGGTGTAGCATGAGTCAAGGAAAACAGTCAATTGAGTTGCTCGTCCCAATTAACGTTTATCTCGAATCGGGAGTACATATAGGAACCCACATGTGCACTAAGCACATGAAGAAGTTTGTTTATAAGTTAAAGCCAGACGGGCCTTACATTCTTGATGTGAGAAAAATAGATGAGAGGATAAGAATAGCAGCTAAGTTTATTGCAAGATATAAGCCTGAAAACGTACTAGCTGTCTCAGCGAGACAGTATGGCTTTACCCCTGTACAGAAGTTTGCCGAGTTCACTAATGCTAAAGCAGTTATTGGGCGCTTCATACCCGGTACCTTAACTAATCCATACTTGGATATGTATGTAGAAGCTGACATCCTAATAGTTACTGACCCTAGGGTTGATCAGCAGGCTATTATCGAGGCCTCAAAGATAGGCATACCCGTTGTAGCAATAGCAAGTACTGACGCTAAGTTAAGTAATGTCGACTTAGTAATACCGGGCAACAACAAAGGAAGGAAATCTCTAGCTGTTATCTACTGGCTGCTAACACGCCAGGTACTCAGGGAAAGAGGCGCCCTAGCCCCTGACGGCGAGCTGCCAGTAGGTCCTGAGGCCTTTGAAACTAAGGTGGTGAGTAGGTGACGAGAAGGAAACCTGCCGTAGCAGGGCAGTTCTATGAAGCGGATCCTAAGGCACTGCGCGAGAGGATAAAGTGGGCTTTTCTCCATGCTTTAGGACCAGGTAAGTTACCTGAAGTAGGCACCTCACGTATTAAAGAGAGCATAGGTTACATTGTACCCCACGCAGGCTACGTATACAGCGGCCCTATTGCAGCACATGCATACTTCAGGATAGCGCAGGAAGGAAAGCCTGACACATTCGTCATTATAGGGCCTAATCATACTGGCTACGGTTCAGCGGTCTCGATCTACCCAGAGGGTGCTTGGGTAACACCCTTAGGTGAAGTTGAAGTTGATGCTGAGTTAGCTAAGGAGATAGCTAATAGTAGTGTCTTCGCTAGACTAGATGTTGGTGCGCATGAGTATGAGCACTCGATAGAGGTACAGCTACCATTTCTTCAGTACCTGTTTGGCAATGGAATAAAGATAGTTCCCATAAGTGTGATGTATCAAACCCCTGAGGTTGCGAAAGACTTAGCTAATGCGCTAATAACAGCGCTAGAGACTGTCAAGAGAGATATTGTAGTATTAGCTTCAAGTGACATGACACACTATGAGCCCCACGAACTAGCTGTTAAGAAAGATGGTATGGCCTTGGAGGCAATACTTAAGCTTGATGAGGACGGCCTCTACAGGGTCATTATGGATAACAATATTAGCATGTGTGGTTATGGGCCAGTAATGACCTTAATACACTATGCTAAGCGTGTTGGAGGAAAGAGAGCTGAGCTACTGAAGTATGCCACATCGGGCGATGTTTCAGGGGAGAAGGCGTGGGTAGTAGGTTATGCAGCAGTACGAATTTACCGAGGCTAGTTAGTGGTGGAAACTACCTTTACGTGGAGAGAGTACGTACCACTGTTCTATGTACCTATTCCGCGAAGGCACAATCCCGTTGTTGTAGTGCCTACGCCTAATAGAGTTACTATTAGAGTTAAGTCCTCTAGCACGGGCTCGATGGCAATT
The DNA here is from genome assembly GCA_003661745.1 of Thermoprotei archaeon. Lineage (GTDB taxonomy): Archaea > Thermoproteota > Thermoprotei_A > Sulfolobales > NBVN01 > B83-G16. The sequence goes on from QMWS01000068.1 coordinate 4,683, forward strand.
AGTGGTAACTTAAGTAATGAGGTAGTTAACTTAATCAGCATCTTTTTGTCGGTGCTTCAGTCCGAAGTAGGCATGTTGCCC
>QMWS01000069.1 GCA_003661745.1 Thermoprotei archaeon
GCACTGAGAAACCATGTATAAACCGTTACTACTACAATGCTTACACAGTAAGAAATCATGAGGATGTAATCAAATGTATTAAATGTTACAAATGTTACTTGCCTTTCCAATTTTTATCACTTTCCCATGCGATTTTTATTGACTTTTAATTTTAAAAATTTTCAAACCAATCTGTGAGTTTAGATGTTGCTATAAATTAGTTTGTTTTGTTACGGTTAATGTTGCCAAAGGCAATATCCAATAAAAGATTCCTAATTATTGTTTTCTCGCCTTTCATTAAGGGTATTTCATTTGAATAGTCTAGATCTCTTATTAATTTCTTTGCAGAGATTGGTGATTTATTAGATAGTAGATAATAGAAGGTCTTTCTTAACTTGTGACTTTTTAGATCATTAATCATTTCTTTTGCTTTTTCCTCAAATACCTTTATTTTGTCACCAGCGATGCTTCCGTAACGTTTTCCTATGATTAAGTAGGCTAGGCTGCGAATGATTATTGGTTGTTTAATCTTTTCTATTATTATATCGCTTAATTCAGTGAGTAATCCAAGCTCACTTAGCCATGCTTCTAAATTATCGTATGTTTCAAAAAGTTCCTCTAGGAGATAAGTGTAGGAAGTCCTAACGTTTCCTAACAATAAATCTAATACGTCTTCGTATTTTAACGGATAAAAATACTTTAGAACAAATTCATAAAGAGTAGCTGTTAAGATTATAAGCAGCCCCGGATCTTGAAGTGGGTCTCCACACCCTCCTAAAACTTTAACTAATTCCTTGAAGAGTCTATTTCTCTCACTAAGAGTTTTTGTTTCACATATCCTTAAATAAATATCAAATACATAGGAAAACCTGCTCAGGATTACAGAGGATATTGACTCTATTTTTAATTCGTCCATCAGAGAATTTATGTGTTCTTTAACGCGATCTATCATATCCTTCTGAATGTTAAGGGAGTATAGGGAATATAGCCATTCTAATGATGCATTTAATAAGTCAAGATAGCGTGATTCGGGCATTCGTCTTCGAGAGACATCTCTAAGTGCGCTTTCAAGTAATTCTCTTAAAACTTTAACTTTGTATGGAGATAGCGCCTGATCCAAAATAGTTCTGGGATCGCTTTTTAATATTTTGGTTAGTCTTCTCTCTAGAATTTGCCTGAAAGCTCGAAATATCGACATGTATTGTTCAGAAAATTTTCTAATGTATTCTACTCGGTTATAAAAAATGCCTTCAATATCGTTAATTGTCTTGAGAATATTATCTATGAGCATTTTAGTATTTCTTCGTTTCCCAGATAAGAATTCAAAGTAGCGAATTCTAATGTTGTCTGGAGGAACTATCTTATTAAAACCTTCGATTGATTTTCGAAAAGCATAATAGTAGAGCATAATGATATCTACGAGCAAGCTCGTGCCGTAATTTGTAATAACCTTCGATATAATTTCCTCATCGATAAATATAATATTACGTTCCTCTCCACTTTCTCTTATTACTATATTAACTCCTAACCATCTAGGAATAAGCTTCTTAGCTCTCCCCTCTTCCTTAATTTTAATGAAAAAATTCAGATCCCTTTCTAGGATTAGGTTCGAAGTATTCGTATCTGGTCTTATCCTCATCTTTTCTAGCAGTTTAATCAGTGTTTTCTGTCTGTATTTATCCGAGAGGTATACTCTAATCTTCGCTCCAGGGTCTGTCTCATCCTTATTGTTCTTGCCGAAAACCTTACTAATTATTTTACCGATTCCACTCGTCGTTAACAAGTCTTCGCGTCCCAGATACCACAGAGTAGCGCTGACACGAATGATTAGAGGGAGAATTCTATTTCCTCTTATGAATTGCTCAAAAGCATCTGCAACTGATTCATTATCGACTTCTAATTTACAGATCATGTTCTTATTAATCACCCCATGTCGGCTCAAATCGACCCCTAACCTTAATAATTTTGGTCCATCAATAAGAAGAAAAGTGTTTTCAGATATTTTTGGGTAATATATTTTTCTTTCTACATAATCATTCAATTCAATTAAAATTTAATTCTTGGTTAGTAAAGAGCTCCAATCAAAGATCTTTAATTGGATAACTAATCATGTCTGTTATCATCGTTTCCGTAACATTGCTTTTTTCTCATCGCAACAAGTAGTTGTGATTAGTGCTATACGTCCATGTGTTGTAATAAGGTGTATGGTTCTTGAATAGGCCATGGGGCTCCCTCCTAACATGTCTAATAATAATGTTTAGCCTAATTATGCCACATAGCATATTAATAAGTAACGCAGCAGTGCAAAAAAACTTTGTAGTGAATAAAGCGTATAACCAGTATTGGGAGCCGGTGTTCAACCTAGCTGCTCCAGTTACCGAATCTTCAGACTACATTATTGCTCCTGTGTATAGGATGGTCGAACTAGGAACCGCTTATACAGCCTCTCAGGATATCCTAGACGTCATATTCTTCCAGATGAGTATTCTGGTAAAGTCTAAGGAGTACGATATTATCACGGGAAAGTATTTCTACACAGTGTCACTCATAGATGGGAAAACCTTGAACATGAAGTGGTCACATCAATTTGAGTACGAACCAGAACAAATACTTATCTACGACTTGAATAATGATAAGATAAGCGAAGTAATAATAACCTGTGCCAATGTAACTTACGTCTATAGCTTGGTCTCAGGCGACTTATTATGGAAGTATAACTTTTCAGAACCAATCTTGGTGGCTCCCCTATGGGATACCGATAATGATACGCTCGTAGAATTGTTCGTTATATCGCAAGAATTATACACGGACATTTTCGGACTAGGACTCTACTACTGGAAAATATGGATCACTGATATTAATACACCAGAAAACCAGACTGCATACCAATGGTTAAGAATTCCCGATGTAGCTTGGCCATACGCTTTAGCTGTTGGTAACTGGAGCTTAACTAGTTACTATAAGGTTGCAGTATTTTATAGCTATGGTCCATCAATCACATTCATAGATCCTATAAATCTAGAAGTGGAAAAAGTTTTGACTCTTACAAGTTCTTGGATTTACACGGAATCGATAGTCTATGATGATAAGTACCTACTATTCTATGATTACACAAGTGATACCGATACCTATAGAGTTGTAAACGTATTTAACGAAACCATAGCATGGACCTATCAAGTCAAAAATGAATACCCATATACTATCAGAAGAGCATACTTATCTAACTTTGACTATGATCCAAATCCCGAAGTTTTGGTTTTGGCTGGAGGAGATATAGCGATTCTAAACATAGCAACAGGAACAGCAATTTCTTACCTTGCTGGCGAGTATTATCAAGCGATCCCACTTGATATTAATAAAGATGGTTTGTCGGAGATTTTGACGTTCGAATTTCTCGGAAAGCCACGACTATTTAACAACACACTAAAACTTGTCTCTAATATAACTGATTATCCAGAAGATATAGAATGGTATCCCGAAAATGTCTGGCCCGTGGTTATGGATATCAATCAGGATACCTGCTATGAAATCTTCTTCATTAATAGTACTTCATCAGTGTCATTAGAAGTCTATTCGCTTAGAGAGGCTGTTCCACCGAGATTGGAAGTACTGTCTCCAACAAGTAATGCAATTATTAGAGATGTAGTAGTAATCAATTGTTCTGCATATGATAACGAAAGTGGAATCTTGCGCATTGAGATTATTCTGGATAACGCTTCTTTAATGAACATCACAACTCCTGAACACGGCCACTATTATACCTACTACTGGGACACGACATCAGTAAAAGATGGCCCGCATGTATTAAGAATAGTTGCTTACGATAATGCGGGCAATACTGAATCTGTGGAAATAAATGTCGTGGTGGATAATACATCACCAGTAATCAGACTAATCACACCCGAGAATCAAAGCTGGCTAAGTGGGACAGTAATTATTAGAGTAGATGTAGACGATAATACTAGCGGGATAGGTTCAGTATGTTTTGTAATAGATGTTGATAAACCGACTTACGTGGCTTATGAAGATACTGAACCACCCTATGAATTTACTTGGGATACTACTAAATTTGTGGAAGGATCGCACAACATCATGATAGTTGTCTACGATAAGGCGGGTAATTGGGACGTCAGATTCTTAGTCTACTTTATAGATAATACTCCTCCAAGCTTGGAGATCTTATCTCCCACAGAAAATGCATACGTAAGAGGAATCATAAAGATAGATGTCTCAGCCACAGACGCCCTTAGTGGAATCTCAAAAGTAGAATTCTATATTGATGGAAAGCTTGCTCAGTCAGACCATGAATCTCCCTATGAATACATACTAGATACTACAAAGTTGTCTGACGGTATGCACACTATAAAGGTCATAGCATATGATTTAGCGGGTAACTCGAGAAGCGCATCAATAACAATATACGTTGATAATACTCCGCCAGAAATCTTAAGCGTTGAATACAAGAGAAATCCCATGAGTGGACAAGAAGTCGAAGTGTATGTTCGAGTTACTGACGAAGTGAGTGGGGTAAAGGATGTTATCTTGACGTATAGTAGCGATAACGGAGTGACTTGGTACAACATAACAATGCAAAAGATCGGTGGTGATACTTATTATGCAAAAATACCAGGCCATGCTGCTGGAACTAAAATAGTATTCAAAGTTATTGCAGTAGATAAACTCGGAAATTCAATTATTTCCAGTGAATACTATTACACAGTAAGTTGGCTAAGAGAAATGATGTATGGAGGAATAGGTCTTATCATAGCAATAGCTGTA
>QMWS01000070.1 GCA_003661745.1 Thermoprotei archaeon
AACTCACTAATATCGCTTGATGTCCTTCTCGGGATAAAGGTAATGCCGTTAAGCACCTGGACTTTATCTAGACCTTCAACACCGATTATCCTATAGCCTAACTTCTCAGCAATACGAGCTACCTCCTCTAACCTCTCTGTACTCCGGTACCTTAGGTCTATGTACACCGGTATTTTAGCACACCTTAACTAAGCTACTTAAAAAATCCCGCATTTCATCTATTGAAGTCGCTCCCTCAATTGTTACGGCCAGTCTAATAACATCGCCTGAATCAAGCAGCCGTATTGAGCCTCTATACGCGTCTTGCTTACTTAGCCTTAGGTACAAGTGGGAGGGTGGGTCTACCCGAGTTTCCAGCGTAGCTAGTAGTATGTTCCTCTCTACTTCACTCATATTGCAAAGTATATACTTGAGTGCCTCTAAGGCTTCCTTCCTCTTCAACTTTAAAGTGAGTACCCTAATCTCGTTACCGTAGTGACCCCTAGTAACTACTTCATCAAATATGACCTTACTTCTGAGTTTCTCAGGCAAAATGTTTGTTGCCGCCTTCTTGACCTTATTCGGATCTTCAGTTGCATGTGAAAATACTTTCAGTATTAGGTGCTGTACCCTGATCCTCCTCATGGTTATTACTTCTCAATGCCCAATTCTTCAGCTAGGTCCTTAGGAACTATTAACCTAGCTCCTCTCGATGCTTCGTGCCTCTTCTTGAGCTTCCTCTCCTTCGCCTTCTTCTTCCACTTCCACTTGTGAGTTCCTCTTAAGCCCCTACTCCTTAGCAGACCTCTCATTCTCCTGCCTGCAAGTGTCTTACCTCTAAATACCCTCCTTCTCTGGCTCGGCTGAGTAATCCAGTTAATGTCTTCGTCCGCCTGTATTGCTGGATGGTGGGGGTCAACTAGTATAACCTCAAAGTACTTATACATGCCGTCTTCGCCCACGTAGTAGCTGCCTAGAACCTCTAGGTTCGGGTACTTCCTGGCAGCTCTCTCCTCAGCGATTAGCTGGAGTGACTTGGCCGGGGCGAAACCGTAGATACCCATTCTCTTAGGTCTCCTGCCTGACCTTGGCCTCTGCTTCCTCATACCGCCCTTTCTTACTCTAACCCTGACTACTACGAAACCCTGCTTGGCCTCATACCCTATAGCCCTAGCCCGGTCAAGCCTAGTCGGCCTCTCGACCCTAACTACTGCTGGCTGCCTCCTCCACTCAATTAACCTCTGCCTCATTATCTCCTTCATCTCACCGTCGTAGGGCCTCTTCCATAGCTGCGCTATGTAGTGATACATCGACTTTACCATTGTGCTTGACACCTCTGCTTCTAGAGAAATTGACTAGCAGGGTTAAAAAGCAGTTCTGTCGTTTATGAGTATGAGGTGAAGTAGACGCCGCCATCAACACCTATCATTGGTGTGATAGGGAAAACAAACGTAGGAAAGTCGACGTTCTTTCAGGCAGCAACACTAATACCCGTTAAGATAGAGAACAGGCCATTCGTAACTATAGAGCCGAATATAGGCATTGCCTACGTTAGGAAGCCCTGCGCTCACCCAGTACTGGGCCTACCTCAGTGTAACCCGAAGAACTCGCTCTGCATTAAGGGTATTAGATTCATACCTGTAAAGTTAATGGACGTCGCAGGATTAGTTAAAGGAGCCCATAAAGGCAGAGGACTAGGCAATAAGTTCATGGATGACTTAAGGCAGGCCGACGTCCTCCTGCACGTAGTGGATATGGCTGGCTCAACTGATGAGGACGGGCACCCTGTTAGACCGGGCACACACGACCCCTTAGAGGATATCGAGTCTATAGAGTTTGAGGTTAATGAGTGGTTCTACAGCATTATATCGAGAGGTTGGGTGAAGTTCTCGCGGTCTTTAGATACTATGCCCTGGGATAAGGTGGTTGATACTCTAGCAAAGAGGGTTTCAGGTCTATCGATAAGGAAGGAGCATGTTATCCGAGCGTTGAAGGAGGCTAGATTAGAAAACACGAAGCCTGGCTCTTGGCGTGAAGAAGAACTTAAGCTATTTACTAGGAAGCTGCGTGAAATCTCAAAGCCAATAATAATTGTGGCTAATAAGATGGATGTTTCCATAGCTGAGGATAATCTAAAGAGAGCTATCAAGAAATTCGGTAATAATAAGATTATAGTGCCTACCAGCGCGATATTTGAGTTAGCGCTCAGGAAAGCCGCTAAGTCAAACCTCATTGAATACCTGCCAGGAGATAGCTCATTTAGTATAGTAAATGAAAGCAAGCTGAATAAGAAGCAGCTGGCCGCTCTGGAGAAGATATCTGAGTTCATGAAAAAATACGGAGGGACTGGCGTCCAGCAGGCGCTTAATAAGGCGATATTCGATGTGCTGAGCATGATTGTTGTTTACCCCGTAGAGAACGCTAATAAGTTTACTGATAGTCAAGGAAATGTACTCCCCGATGCCTACTTAGTTAGAAGCGGGACAACAGCCGGTGAGTTAGCGTACATGATACACACAGACCTTGGTAAGGGCTTCCTCTACGCTATATTAGCTAAGGAGAGCAAGAAAGTGGGTGCCTCATACGTCCTAAAGGATGGCGACATAATTAAGATAGTTTCAGCTACCGCCAGACACTAAGGTCTACCTTACAGTACTTCTTTAGTTCCTCAGTAACACCATCACCCTTAACTATAGTACATGGCGGTACGTCACGCTTCACAGCCACCCCTGGGTATATCCATGAGTATGCTCCGATCTTTACTCCCGGAAACACCGATACATTAACGCCTGTCTTTACGTAGCCACCGATTATAGCACCTAACTTCTTTCTGCTGGTGCTCTCTCTTCTTCCCTTAACAAACACCTTGACCTCAGACTCATCAAATCTTAAGTTAGCAAGTATTGTCCCAGCACCTAGGTTACTATGTTCGCAAATTATGGAATCACCAACGTATGCCTGGTGGGATACGTGCACGCCCTCCATTACCAAGCTCTCCTTTACCTCTACGTTAAACCCTACCTTAGCATTGTCTAGTATTACAGTGTAGGGCCTTAAGTAGGCATTAGGGCCTATGACAGCGTTATTGCCTATCCACACAGGCCCCTTAATATAGGTTCCAGAGCAGATTTCAGTGCCTTCCCCCACGTGCACATTACCCTTTATTGTTACATTAGCCTCAACTTCCCCATTAATCTCGGTTCTCGATAGCTTATCCAGCAAATACTTATGAACCTCAAGCAGCTTCCACGGCCTTCCGATATCCGCCCAATAATTCAGCTCGATTACCTTAACTTCCACGTGAGGACACATATCCTTGATCGCGTCAGTGAGCTCGTACTCTCCCCTAGGGCTTGGCTTCAGCTCCATCAGGTACCTAGCAATTGACTTATCGAACTTGTATATGCCTGCATTAATTAGGTTGCTAGGCGGTTCAGCTGGCTTTTCAATAATATTCTTAAGTCTGCCACCCTCGGAGATAAGCACACCATACCGGCTTGGGTCGCTGACCCTATATGCACAGACAACATTACCCCTTAATTCAGCTAGCCTTCTTAGGTCGCTGTAATCAAAGAACACATCAGCATAAATAACTATGAACTCACTGCTACTTACCTCACTAACAGCTACGCTCAGTGCGTGACCTGTTCCTAAGGGCTCCCCCTGATCCTTAATAACTATGTTGAAGTTCAGCTCACTCTTTACTTTAGTAACAGCCTCTGCTACCTGCTCACGCAGATAGTTAACAATGATGATTACATTCTCAACATCTCCTAGCTTGTTAATTGCCTTAAGGTGCTTAATTAAAAGCGGCTCGCCGAGTATAGGTACTAGTGACTTGTGCCTAGTGTGCGTTATTGGCTCTAACCCCTTACCATAGCCTGCAGCCAGTATAATTACGTCCATAACCTACTCCAAATACCTTAGGGAGAGTACACTACATAATACTTTCGCATAAAAGAACTAAGGTAAGGGCTGGGTAACCCTGCCGCGTTACTGCTGCGGCTGAGGGACTATTACGGCTGGCTTGGGACCTTCAGGTGTTGGTATAGTGAGTAGCTTTGACTTGTATATCTCTGCCTTCCTTATCGGGTATATCTTCTTACCCTGCTCCATTATCTCAGCTGCTAGCTTACCGAAGATCATTGCCTTAACGTACTCGTCAAGAGTCATTTCCCTTGCTCTCTCCTCTAGAATCTTAAACATAATCTTCCTTATAGCCTTCTTCTGGCTTGTCTTACACCTAAAAGCCGTTAGCGCTATGCCAGTAACCCTCAGCCCGTACCCGTCCTTAGTCGTTACGTTTATTATTGCAGCAATCTTACTTGACTTTCTCCTTACGATAGACTTAATGTAGTCCCTAGCTAGCTCATGCCCCTTGAATCTCGTGTATGCTACGTCACCCTTAACCTCATATACTTGGAAGTAGAGATGTATGTGGTGCTTGCTGAAGTCGCCAGTTAGGTCGAATAAAGTAACCTCGAATACTCTCCCTAAAAGCTTCCAGTCCTTATCGGCTGGGGTAGTCCCTATAGGTACGTTACCGAATAGAGCTGGAGCTAAGACTGTGTACCATTTCTTTAGCTTCCACTTATCTCTAACCGTTACCTTCGGCATTATCGCCAACCTAGAAAGTAGATGTATATGGGGTTTA
>QMWS01000071.1 GCA_003661745.1 Thermoprotei archaeon
ATAATGCTTACAGTAGGTGCGGCAGTCACATTAGGAGTAATTACTAAATTAGGCAGAGATAGGATGGAGCTTATGTTGAGGAGACCTGTGATTGCCTGGAAAGGAATGAGGGCGGCAATCAGCAGGCAGGTCTTAGGGCGCTGGAGGCTCGTGGGCTGGGGGAAAGTAGTAGACTAGATGATAGAGTAGGTATGCATGGCTAAGGGTGTAGCCAATAAAGCGAAGAAATGTAGGGTTATTCTTGATACTAGCGTGCTACTGATGGTGTATGAAGGAGTAGATGTAATTGAGGAAATAGAGAATTCATTGGGTATCAAGTGTGAGTTCTTAATTCCCTCAGCAGTTATTAGCGAACTCGTAAGGCTGAGGAAACAGAAAACTGGGTGGAGGGGCAAAGCAGCAGCCGTAACGCTACAGTACATTGAGGGCAGAGCTAGTGAACTCAAGCTACCTCCCAATATGAATTATCGTACAGCTGATGACGTGATAGTTGACATAGCTAAGAATTTTAGGGACAAATTCATCTATGCGACAGTAGATAAGGAGCTGAAGCAGAGGTTAAGGGGGCTTAACGTACCAATACTTACGTGGTGGTTTGGAAGGCGAAAATTCACTATCGTAGCTTGATAATACTTAAAAATAGAGTTCATAAACCATATAGTTGGTTCTGGTGGTAGAATGTTCAGGCTGATTGAAATTGAAGACATAATTAGGGTTCCTCCAGATAGGTTCGGTGAGGAACTGGAGAGGATAGCGTACGAGCAACTCAGGGAGAGATACATAGGGAGAGTTGACAGAGACTTAGGATTAGTTATAGCTATAACTAATATTAGAGTGGAGCCTGAGGGTGTTATTCTGCCAGGTGACGGTGCAACATACCATAAGGCTAGAGCTGACTTCATTACGTACTACCCGGTAAACAATGAGGTTGTTGAGGGTGAGGTTGTGGATGTCAAGAAGATAGGAATATTTGTTAACATAGGTCCTATAGATGCCTTCGTACACGTATCGCAGATAACAGACGACAGGATGGTATATGATGAGGCTAGAGGCGCGCTGATAGGTGAGGAGACCAAGCTGACTATAGGCAGGGGTGATGTGGTTAGAGGAAGAATAGTTAATGTGACGATAGCACCGCCAGCACTCATAAGAGTTGGCATGACGCTCAGGCAGCCAGCCATGGGTAAGATTAAGGAGGGGTTAGGTAGTGCCAGCTAGGAGGAAGTACTCAAAGTTGTTTAAGGCATGCATTAAGTGTAAGTACTTAGTGCCCTTAGATACACCTAGGTGTCCTGTCTGCGGCTCAGAGAACTTCACTGAGAACTGGTCAGGTATTGTAATCGTGGTCGATATGGAGAAGTCAGACATAGCTAAAATGCTGGACATTAAGGTCCCAGGAAGGTACGCAATAAGGCTCGGTACCTAACCTAATTAACTGCGCAAATAGAGGAAGTTAAGAGTTAAATTTTGTTCATAACTAAAATAGGAGTAGGTGGAAGATGCATGCAGGAACAGGAGATAAAGGCATTAAGGACTGCAAACCTCCCAGGAGCTGCAGTACTCTACGTGATAAGGGAGAGGGATAATAAGGTAATTGGTAGGCTGGAAGTATACTGCATAATAACACATGTAGGTAGGGGGACACCCTCACGTAAGGAACTAATAGAGGTTATGTCATCATTGTACTCTAAACCTCCCGAACTAGTAGTTGTTAAATACATTAGGAGTGACTACGGTATAGGGAGATCACGTGTCAAAGTACATATTTACGAAAGCGTTGAAAGGCTGAAGAGCTTTGAACCTGAGTACATACTTAAGAGACTAAGGGTGAGCTAGTATGGCATGGAGGCATAAGCTCTATGATTATAATTACGAGAAAGGTACAATTAAGTTGAAGAACAAGATATGCCCTAAATGTGGTAGGGTCATGGCATTTCATAAGCAACCTGTGCCACGTTGGCACTGCGGCTATTGCAGCTATGTTGAGTATGTTAGAAAGTAAATAGGTTGTTTCATTAATGAAGACTATAGTACTTGGTGTAGAATCAACAGCGCATACTTTTGGTGTAGGTATAGTTAAGGAGCGCGAGATCATAGCCGACACCAGATATAGATATGAGCCAGAGAAGGGCGGCATACACCCTAGAGAAGCGGCCTTATACTTCATGAATATAGGGCCCAGTGCTATTTCAGAAGCGCTGAGGTCCGCAGGGATAAGTGCGAGGGACTTGACGGGTGTAGCCGTAGCCTTAGGGCCTGGGCTAGGCCCGTGTCTAAGGGTAGGTGCCACCCACGCTAGGGCGATGGCTGCCTACCTGAACAAACCACTTATCCCAGTAAATCACGCAGTAGCACATATAGAGGTAGGTAAGTTAGTTACGAACGTCAAGGATCCGCTAATCGTTTATCTTTCAGGCGGTAACACATTAATCGCTGCATTTAATGAAGGGAGATACAGGGTCTTTGGTGAGACGCTCGATATAGCCTTAGGAAACTTCATGGATACTTTCGTGCGTGAGATCGGATTGGCACCTCCTTATGTAGTTAACGGTGTGCATCAGCTGGACAGGTGTGCTGAGAAGGGTAAGGAACTGATTGACTTACCTTACGTTGTTAAAGGCCAGGATGTTTCATTCTCAGGGCTACTGACGGCAGCACTCAGGGCGGTCAGGAGAGGTGTACCAATCGAGAACGTGTGCTATAGTGTCAGGGAGATAGCGTACTCAGCAATAGTCGAGGTCTCGGAGAGGGCTTTAGTACATACTGATAAGAAGGAGGTATTAGTTGTTGGTGGTGTGGCAGCTAGCAAGTACTTGAAGGAGAAGTTTGAGATCATGTCAAGCTCTCGAGGGGTCGAGCTAGCTATTGTGCCACCAAAATACGCGGTAGATAATGGGGTCATGATTGCATGGACAGGCCTGCTCGCATTTAAGTCAGGTATTACTATAGAGCCCGAGAGAGCGTATGTCAGGCAGAGGTGGAGGCTGGATGATGTTGACATCCCGTGGTTCGGGCAGTGAGTTGGAGGTATTAGCTGTTGGTGCTGAGGCAGTCTTACTGAAAGGATATTTCTTGGGTATTAAGTCTGTATACAAGGTTAGGGTACCTAAGCCGTATAGGAACCCTAAACTAGACCTTAAGGTGAGGCGGGAGCGCACATCAGCAGAAGCTAAGCATATGATTTCAGCTAGGAGGGGAGGCGTAAATTCTCCTTATATTCTCTTAGTAGATCCCGATGCAGGAGTAATAGTTATGGAGTATATAGAAGGTGATTTACTCAGGAACATACTCAATAGTTTACCTGAGTGTAGGGCATGTACACTTCTAGAGCACATCGGTATAATGGCTGGGAGGCTGCATAATGAAGGAATAGTTCATGGAGATCTGACAACCTCAAATATCATTGTATGTAGGCGCATCGGTAAGCCCTATCTGATTGACTTTGGACTAGCAAGAGCTAGTGAGGATATCGAGGATAGAGGTGTTGACGTGCACTTATTCCTACGCTCGCTGGAGAGCGTCCATTTTAGAGTTAAGGATATGGCTTTCAGATGTTTTCTTAACGGATACGGGAAGGTAGTTGGTGAAGAGAACTTAACTAAAGTTGTAAACAAGGTTAAGGAGATAAGGCTGAGGGGTAGGTATGTTGAAGAGAGGAGGAGAAGACATCATTAAGGTACGCGTAGTCACTGAAAATGAGGGTAAGGCTAAAGAGTTCATAGAGCTGGGCAGGGCTTTTGGAGTAAGTGTTGAGATAATTAGGGCACCCAAAATTGAAATACAATCAGAGGATCTAAGAGAAATAGCTATGTACTCAGCTGTTAGCGCATTAACGTATGTTAAAGACTGTGTTGTTGTTGAGGATGCAGGCTTATTTATAGATGCATTGAACGGTTTTCCAGGGCCATACAGTAGCTATGTCTATAGGAAGTTGGGTGTGGAAGGGATACTTAAAATCATGGATGGCGTCAGTAACAGGAAGGCATGTTTTAAGTCAGTAATAGCTTACGCAGCACCAGCTGGGTCTGTGAAGATCTTTGAGGGAGTGGTATATGGTAGAATAGCTCTTAATGTCAGGGGTCAGGAAGGTTTCGGGTTCGACCCCATATTTATTCCTGAAGGAGAATCAAGAACTTTTGCTGAGATGAGTGTGTGGGAAAAGAACAAGTACTCGCATCGTGCTAGAGCTTTCAAAAAACTCGCTGAGTTGTTGCGAACAGCTTTTAAAGCCTCAGATACTCATACGTGATAGGGAGGTTTAGTAATGAATAAGGGTAAGAAAAAAGGGCAGTCGCACTCGACGAGACCCCCAGTAACAGTAGCACCTAAGTGGGTTCAGTACTCACCAGAAGAGATAGAGATGATAATAGTTGAGCTGGCGAAGAAGGGCTATACACCGTCGATGATAGGCATTATCCTAAGAGATCAGTATGGAATACCGCTCACGAGACCTGTCTTAGCAGTTAAGCTGCAGAAAGTACTTGAAAAATACGGCATAAC
>QMWS01000072.1 GCA_003661745.1 Thermoprotei archaeon
AGATCCCGGGTTCAAATCCCGGCCGCCGCACCAAACAATAGAAACCTCTTCTCTAACTCAAGAACTCTGTAGGAGACTCAAACAATCATTCATATCAACTTAATCTTACATGCATATCAGAAACAATGGTCTAATAGTGCTTAGATACATTCGCTAAACTTATTGAGCTTTGCACGAAGTTAATATATGGGTAAAGATATGGCTAGGATTTGTTCGTGCTAGGTATGAGAATGGTGTTCTGAAACCATTAGAGAAACTAGATTTCAGGGAGGATGAGGAGGTTATTGTGGTGCTGAAGAGCTTTGCAGGCTTCAAGGACGAGATCCAAAAATTATTGTTAGGACTAAGGAGGATCCTGTTGAGAGATTAAGTAGTGAGAGAAGGTAGTTCGATATTGAAATCTATGGCCATAAATGTTAGCGTATTTGTGGATTACTTCGTTATGTCGAGGGTAGAGAGGATAGGCATAGAATAGCGGTTGAGCTTCTGAATAAGCTATCAGATAAAGGCGCTATGGTCTATGAACCATTGTTTTCGAGGTAGAGCTCTGTGCAGTTCTACTAGTTCGATACATAGAGCCTAAGTACGTTACGGAAATTCTTGAAGTAATACTTAACCATATAGCTATGATTAAGGAGGGTGAACTTCATTCAGAAGCTAAAGCTGTAGTCTTAAAGGCAAGTTGTAAAGCAATTGATGCCTACTACATGACAAGGCTAAGCTCGTTGATGCTATCTTAGTAACAAATGATGGTATTATGAAAAAGTAATGCTGATAGAGCAGGAGCTTACTACTTAGCTAGGGACTATTAGAGACCGCATATAATTCTATAATAAGTCGAGTATAGCATGGGACAGAAGAGTTTCATGAAGCAGTACGTGTTCTTAATTAGTGTTAACGAATGAAGATGTTGCTTTGGTTAGGGTTTAATCTAGGGCAGTAACACTCGGTCAGATCACCGAAGTATTGATAGTTCCTGAAACTATATGACACTATTAAAATATAAACTAATCAGGTATTAGAAATTATCTAAAGGCGGAATTAAGGTTGTGTCAATATAAGCTGTGCGGGCTTTCGAATTTCCTCAACATACCTAGTTTTTTCTCTTATTTTTCTCCATAATGAAATGTTGTAGAGGCAGCCTGGATCCCCTTCTAAGTAGTCTCCGGTGTACCCGTAAGCCCTTGCCCTACATCCGCCGCATATGTACTTATATGGGCACTTCTTGCAGAATCCTTCACCCCTTAACTTCTCTCTATCTCTTAAATCTAGCATTAGTGGCGAGGTATTCCATATATTCCAGAATGTCTTCTCCCTCAAGCTCCCTACAGGTATGGGCATGAAGACGCATGGAATGACGACACCATCCGGCTGAATCCCACAGTATATTCTCCCTGCACCACACCCGCCAATATATTCTGTTAATGCCTTCACTGCCGGGTCAGAGCCTGTATAGAAGTGTGTTGGGGAGACTTCCTTTCCATGACTTACTTGGAGTACTGTCCTACCGTATTGAGGTGCGGTGCAGAGAACCTCTAATTTTCTCTTCGAGTTCTCTCGAGCTAACTTTCTCAGCACTCTCTCCCTCTCTAGCGGATCCAGATCTAATTCTTCAGCATTCTCAAGGCCTCTGCCTACAGGAACGAAATTGAAGAATATTATGCGGGTGACGCCTATGTCCTCAGCCAGGTTAATCAGATCTTCAACTTCATCTATATTCATTCTTGTGAGCGTTACTGCCATACCTGTAGAGAATCCTAGCTTGACGGCGTTCTTAAGTCCCTTAACGGCCTTCTCCCAGCAGCCTGCAATACCTCTAAACTCATCATGCTTCTTTGGGTCGGCAGAGTCGACACTCACCTCTACGTACCTTAGCCCTGCTTTCTTAACTTGCTCAGCAAACTTGATATCAGCGAATCTTATGCCGTTAGTTGCTACTGAAACATACATCCCCCTCTTCGAAGCCTCGTAAACCATGTCAAGGAAGTGCGGATGTATAGTTGGCTCACCGCCACTAAACGCTAGCGATGGGACGCCGGCTTTATCCAGTTGGTCTATTACCTTTAACTTTTCCTCATAGCTTAACTCATTAGGTAAAGGTCTATCAGCTCTCTGGTAGCAGTGCTTACACCTTAAGTTACACATATTGGTGAAATTCCACACCACCTGAAACGGTGCTGGAAGTTTCTGTGGTACTGTGACACCGTAGAGCGCTAGCCCCTGAAAAACCACCGTCACACCTCTCCTCAGCGCTGGATCCCTCAGCGCCTTCTTAGCTTCATCTTCATTGCCATTAGCCAAAATCATGAAGAACTTCATAATTCCCTTCATTAGATAAGCAGCGAATCTTGCCGTAAAGCATGATGCTGTTCCTACGCCCGCATACAATTCAAGCGCCTTATATATTATCGCTCGCCTCTCCCCATTCTCCTCAAGCTCATGCGAGAGAGCCCTTAAAATAACCCTACTTAGCGGATTATCGAATGCCATCCTGATGCCGAGTAGTAGCGTAGACATACCGCCTCTTCTTTCTCTACCCATCGTCATCAGCCTCACTGAAGCGCGACTACATGTCTCCATTATACTTGTGAGCATAATTTATATATTAATTTCTTAGTCCTTAACCTCAAGTCTTGCCGAGGGCGTATCGGATAATAATTCCATATAACAAGATCATAATACAAAATGGAGGCACTACATTATCTACCAAATATTCACTAAACTAAGTAATTATGAATCGCTATCTCGAAGAAATAATGTTGCTCTTATTTTTCTTAATTCAAAATATTTTTGTAAAACATTAACTTCTAAATTCGAGAGATTTTTATCGAAGAATATCTTAACAGTGATTCCCTCACCTAATGGGCCTGGAGAGCCTTCAAAAAATACTTTGAAGCGCCTCTCCTTACGAATTAAGATATCCCTTAATTCTGAAACTACAGTGTTAGCGTAGGTGTGAGTGTGTATTCCTTCTATGATTATTGCTCTGCCATATATTTTAGCGTGCATACTGCACTACCTCAGAATTTGATCTTTCCGGCTTTCTTAAGTGCTAGGTAAACTTTCTCCGGGGTCAGCGGTATGCTATTGAACTTAAGTCTTGTCGCATGACATACGGCATTAACTATAGCTGGAGCTACTGCATTTATTGACGGCTCACCAAGTCCTTTGGCTCCAAACGGGCCTCTCTTATAGCCGGACTCAACCCATACATAAACTATCTCGTCCGGCGCATCATTCAGTGTCGGTATGTAGTACGTTGAGAGATTAGCATTCCTTACCCTGCCGTACTCGTCATGAACTACCTCCTCCATGAGAGCGTACCCTAGCCCCTGTATTGCTCCACCTTCAGCGTGCAGCTCAGCGCCAGCCCTATTAATTACCTTGCCTATGTCATATGCCGTAACCATTCTATCAACCTTGACCCCTCCTGTCTCTAAGTCGACAGATACTTCAGCTATGACCACACAGAACGTGTACGTTATGTACGGAGCTCCCTGACCGGTCTCTTCATCCCACTCTGCTGGCGGTGCTCTATAGAACCCGAACTCCTGTAGTGGGACGCCTAGCCAGAAGCACTGCTCGATTAGCTCGTTCCACGCGATTTTCTTTGATGGATCATCACTACAATACACATCTGGGGCGCGAATCACTACGCTGTCTGGTAGGCACTTCAGTATTTGGGAGGCTACTTCATTGAGTCTCTTCCTCAACCTGTATGCGGCATTGACTGTCGCTGCACCACCCATGACGGTTGCTCTAGAAGCTACTGTGGGGCCTGAGTCAGGTGTTGCAGCTGTATCTGGGTACTCTATCTTGAAGTATTCAGGTGGGACACCAAGTATTTCTGCCGCGATGAGAACTAATCCCCAGAGGGAGCCCTGCCCCATATCCATTAGCCCGGTCCTGAAGGTTATGGAGCCGTCCCTGTTAATTATTAGCGTTACTGCTGAGTAATCAGCGCCCTCAACACCTATGGAGTTTCCATGCCATGAGAGAGCTACACCTATACCTTTCCGTACAGTGCCTTTCTGCTTGCTAAATTCCTTCCTCTTCCTATACCAATCAGACGCTCTGACAGCCTTAAGCAGCGCTTCCTCGAGCCCTACTCCGTGATCCTTAGTGAGCAGCTGCCCATGAACAGTCCTGTCACCTACCCTAAGTATGTTCTTAAGTCTGAGATCAATGGGATCCATGCCGAGCTCCTCGGCAAGGAGGTCCATTTGACGCTCAACAGCAAAAGATACTTGAGGCCCTCCGAATCCCCTGAAGGCACCAGCATATACGTTATTTGTGTAGACAGCTACTGTATCTATTCTAGCATTCGGTACCTTATACGGGCCTACCGAGTGGACTGTAGCCCTCCAAGCAACAAATGGGCCGAGGGATGCGTATGCACCGGTATCGAAGACTATATTTGCCTCGACTGCAAGTAGGGTGCCGTCCTTCTTAGCGGCGTGCCTATACCACGCGACCATGGG
>QMWS01000073.1 GCA_003661745.1 Thermoprotei archaeon
CGCACAGTATGTTACTCAATTTGTCTTGATATGGTACGCGATCTAGGTTAGCGTAAAACTCGCAGAGTCCCTTAAACCTCAGAATCCTGCAGTTTACCCAGAAATCTTCAGGCCTTACATCAGAACCCATAAGGAGAGGGCACATGCGCCTACCGCTAAAGATAAAGCTATAGTCGATGTTCAGCTTCTTTGCCTCACGAATTACTGGAACCATTTCATTTCTCGTTCTCACAGCGTAAAGTACCCTGTCAGCATCTTTATGCGCTAATAACGCAACCACAGTCTTCCCGAAACCTGTTGGTGCTTTGAGGACGATGGTTCTACCTAAGAACTTACTGATGAGCGTTATAGACTCCTTCTGTCCTCTCCTAAATTCCTCGTAGGGGAACTTCTCCATTACCTTAGCACCAGCTCTCAATCACTAGGATGTTCCTGCAGTAAATAATAAATTGTGAAAGCCGCTACTTAACTTTATTTATACCTTCACGTCCTTATTGATAGAGGTAATTAAGTATGGGTTACGGACTATACACAGTGGAGAATGTCTCGAAGCACTCACTCTATATCGTCAAAGTGAGGAAAGTCATACTAACGACTAAGACTAAATATCAGGAGGTTCAAATAATAGAGCTCGAGGAGTACGGTAGGGCACTAATACTCGACGGCTACATCCAATCCGCTGAGGCTGACGAATTCATCTACCATGAATCACTTGTTCACCCGGTAATGGTTACTCACCCGAACCCAAGCAAGGTACTAATTGTAGGTGGCGGTGAAGGTGCCACACTTAGGGAGGTACTTAAACATAGCTGTGTTAAGGAAGCGGTTATGGTCGATATAGACGGAGAGTTAGTAGAATTTGCTAGGAAGTACCTGGACTTCATGCACCAAGGCGCATTTTACGATCCTAGAGCAAAAATCGTTATTGATGATGGGAAGAGATATGTTGCTAAGTGCGGTAGCTCAATTTTTGACGTAGTTATCATAGACTTAACTGACCCTTACAGCTCTGAGATAGCTAAGTCACTCTACACTAAGGAATTTTACGCTGAGGTTAAGAGAATTCTAAAGAGTAATGGGATAATGGTTACTCAAGCAGGTAATTCGTTCTTCTACAGTGATGTTTACCTCTACGTTCTCAATAACATAAAGTCAGTATTCCCTATAGTTAGGGAGTACTGGCAGTGGGTGCCGTCTTTCGGCTATGCTTGTAATTTCATCATAGGGTCTCTAAAATATGACCCAGCTGCAGTGAGTGAGGACAGAGTAAATGGTATACTAAGGGAGAGAGGCGTTAAGACAAAAATATATAGCGGTGCTCATCACGTCTCACTACTTAAGGGACCAGTAATATACGGTAGGTCTGTAGCATAGCACCAATATAGCCGGAGCAGGGTTTATTCGTCCATTACTTAAACCTCACGATAGACAATTCGCGATCGCTGTAACTTAACCCCTACTACTTGCTGGGAGTCTCTACAAGCGCAATGATTTTCTTGGCTATTTCCATTAGCCTTTTACTAACCTCGGAGTCTGGGTACGTAAGCACTATTGGCTGACCCTTATCATTTGCTTCAGCTATGCGGGGGTCTAAGGGTATCTCGCCTAGGAACTCCACACCGTACTTTTCAGCTATCTCTCTGCCAGTGCTCTTTCCCAATACCTTATATAGTGTCTTACACTTCGGGCAGAAGAACCCTGACATATTCTCAATTATGCCAAGCGGTCTTATACCTACCTGCTTAGCAAAGGATATGGATCTGCTAACGACCTCGACGGATACTTCCGATGGTATTGTCACGAATATAGCTCCATCAACTTTAGGTAGGTACTGAGCTACGGTTAGTGCTTCATCACCCGTTCCTGGCGGCATGTCAATAACTAGGAAGTCTAGCTGCCCCCAATTAACATCGCTTACGAACTGCATTATAGCAGTTGTCTTTAGTGGACCACGCCAAATAACGGGGGTATCACTAGAAGGTAGCAGGAAGTCTAGAGACATTACCTTAACTCCTAGCGGCCCCTCAGCAGGCTCTATTCCTTCAGTAGTTACCACGAGCTTCCGCCCCTTAAGGCCGAGCATTCGAGGCGTGGAGGGCCCGTGAAAGTCTACATCCATCAACCCTACCTTAAGGCCTAGGGTAGCTAATGCTACAGCTAGGTTAGACGCAATGAAGGACTTACCGACACCTCCCTTACCAGACATTACGACTAGCCTGTGTCTTACTAGCTTCATCTTCTCTTCAATAGCTTTAAGCCTCTCACGTATTTGCGGCGGAATAAATCTCGGAGGTTCTTTACTACTCACGGTACTCACCAGGTATAGTGGAGCGGATAGTATTTTTAAGCAATATCTAATTTTGCTTATTAATCTGCTTATTTAAGAAAGTATTTACTGAATGTACAGATACTGCTACGGCTTTATTACATTCGCTGACTTTAGCTCAATAGTCAGTATTTTACCGTTGACATTGAAGATGAGCTTTACAGGTATCTTAAATCTGTCCTCATACCATACTGTGGCGTTTACATGGTACGTCTCATTATTCTCTGCTATGTCATAGATGTACCGTACCTTATAGGTACTTACCTTTCCTAGTGTACCAACTTCAATCTCTTCCTTACCTAGGGGCTTCTTAGTTAAGTTACCTTTTAGGGTCTTATTGAGTGCCTCATCGTCTATGAATAGGTGGGATACGTTATTTGTGTACCCGTATACAGCAGGCCCTACCCCAGTTATAGATAGTAGATCTGTTAAGTATGGCACCCTTAGGTATAAGACATTGTAGCCGCCAATAGTCTTATTCTCCATTACTGTCTTATTACCTACCTTAGTCTCTGTCGGCACTGTTATCTCATAGTAAAATAGCCTTATCTGAGCAAAGTCCTTTACACCTACATCGTAGCCCTTACACGGTGCAGTGCCCCTTATGTAGTACCATAAGTCAATACTGACGTTCCTATACTTCCTAACTATTACCTTCTCAAGACCCTCATAAAGCTCATCCATACTTTTAACGCCCTCCTGATTCTCCTGCTTCTGCATTGAGGTAGTCACCAGGGCGTAGCCTACGTAAGCTATCAGAGCAACAATTATTACTACGGCAATGATATCCCACCTCAACCGCCTTAATCTAAGAGAAGGGCCCATCCTCACCTTCTTTTTCTTAATAATTTTACCTGCTTCCTTCTCCTTTCGCTTAACCACCACACGCACCTCAGCTACAAATTAAGTTGACGTAACCCCTATTTAATATTTAACAACTAACAACAATAAGATAGCATAACGGTACAGGGTGTGACGGCAATAGAAAAATTTAACCCCAGAATAGAAAGTAGTTAGTGCTGGGAGCCGCCGTAGCTCAGCTGGTAGAGCGCCGGCCTCGTAAGCCGGTGGTCGCGGGTTCAAATCCCGCCGGCGGCTCCAAACACCATCACTAGGTTGATAGCTCCAAGACAAACCTTTATAAACTTTTCCCCACGTTTCAATTTCTTGGAGCAGACTGAAGCAACAGCTGTGATAATCTTGTCTGAACATAGTTCTTGGTGGGAGAAGGTCGATGTTTCTAAGCTTAGTGAGGATGCTAGGTATAGGATACTGAAGTATGTTGTCGAGAAGGTTGGGATCAGCAGAGTTACGCTGTGACGGTTACTAGAGAGGGTATCTCCTGTTAAGCCAGAGTGTGTTAAGCCTCTGCTAAAGCTCTTGACACGTGAAGAGTTTGAGAAAATAGTCTCTGCTAGAGATAGGCTCAAGTCCCTAGGTATCTTAAGGGATGATGGTACCATAGACTACAGCTTGGCTCTAGAGATACTAGCTATAGCCAAGGATGATGAGTACTTGAAGAACGCTATACTGAGGTTCGTAGTACAGGAGTTTAGAGAGGACTTGAAGAAGATGCGGGGATAAGCTTCGCAGGTATAGTGCTACACTGGAGTGATGACTTCGAGCAGTTCATGATGGAGCGTAAGAAGCGCAGGAAGGTGAGAGACCCTGAAACAGTAAAGTACTACAAGAGCATATTCGAAAAGTATCTTGAAGGTAAGGAACTTAGCGAGGAACTTATCGATTATGTAGTTAACCATCCAAATAAATGGTTAAGGAGCGTCTTAAGGCACTACATCCGGTACCTAATATTTCAAGAGGAGAATTAGCCCAGAGACCTTTGGCTGGATAATGGAGGTTGTGTCGTCACGCTCCTACAAACTTGATGTGAGGCCATATAAGATAGATCTCGAGGGCGTGAAGGAGACCCTTGGCTACCTGAAACAACACCACCAGACATACTATGTTACCTATAAAGTCATGCTTGAATCGAGTGTTAGATATGTGCATGTGCTTAAGATGGTGGCTGAGTGGAGCCCTGACGAAATCGTAGAGATACCTGGTACCGATAAAGTTAGTAAGAGGCTTGTGTGCTTCGAGGACAGGGGCTTCTGCC
>QMWS01000074.1 GCA_003661745.1 Thermoprotei archaeon
GATAGTAAAGAGTTTAGGTTTACCAGCTACTGCGAGGGAGCTCGGAGTAAAGGACGTAGACGTGATAAAGGCGCTAACAATAGCTCACACAATACGGCCTGAGCGATACACTATACTCGGTGAGTCAGGCCTCACCTGGGAGGCTGCAGAAAAACTAGCTAAAATAACTGGCGTCATAGATTAAGCAGTGCCTCTCGTCAGGGAATAGGGGTAATAAGCGCTTAGGTTATTGTATTTAGGGCGGTGGGCTATGGGTATAATAACGTTGATTAGCTACATAGTAGCTAAAGAAGGCTACACGTTCCAGTTTAGAGGCGGATCCCCTGAGTGCATCAACTGCAGATTCAAGAGGGTTTGCATAGATAAGCTTAAGGTAGGGCACGTGTACCGAATTGTTAGAGTACTGAATATAAGGAATAAGTGCCCATTAAATGAGTACGTAATTACTGTTGAGGTTGAGGAAGCGGCTGTAGAAGCGTGCATTCTGAAGAAGTACGCTATTGAGTCAATGATAGTTCCTTACTCAAAGATCGAGTGTAGTAAGAAGGACTGCGAGTATTATAGGCTATGTAGACCCGACTTATTGCCCGATAGAGCGAAGGTTAAGGTAGTGAAGGTGTCTGAAAGGATTAAGTGTCCTAAAGGCCTTCCCCTAGTTAGGGCATCACTACTCGTAACTTAATTTTGTAACCTTACGCAGAAATCAGCTTTGTGTTTATCTGCACTATTTCCTCACTTATCGTGTTGCCCCTTACGTATTTCCTTCTCCTCTCGCCCTTATTCTTAGGGTGAAATCCTGGAGGACCCGAGAGCAGTAGTGCTTTCTTGCCTGTGCCCGGTAGTGTAGGTACCATGGGAAAGCCCGCAAAGTCAGAGCCGCCAGTAATTAAGAGCTTCTTACCTCCGATACCCACAACTGAAGCATCAACAACTTCACCTATTTTCTTACCGATAAACATAACTGCTTTATCGCCTGTGACGGTCACTTGGAATGCCTTAGCCCTAAAGATCTCTCCGATAGCTTCCTCTTGACCTAACTTATCGGTAAGAAGAGCCTTGGGGACACATATTGTGTTCTCAGGTACTTTCTCATCCGTTACTACCTTTAGAGTAAACTTCACTTTTTCGTTTGTAGCCCTATTCTTCCATATCCTCAGCGTAACTATCCTGTATGGCGCATTAAGCAGCTCTAGCGTCTTTGGATTCATTCTCGCTTCAGGTATGGACTTACCCTCCTTATGCTCCTCAGTGTATTTGAGGTCTTCTACGCCGACTACCTTAACCCACACTACTTTCGGGTCCTTTGCTTCAGGGTCGTTAACTACTACTTTGAATTCCGGCATTCAATCACCTGCTGTGGTAAATCTTAATCGCTCCTTAAAAACTTTAAAATTCGTCGTACTTAAAGCCATATCTCCCAACTAGTGGGACAAAGACACAGGGTATACTATACTCTCGCCTTATTTTGCCGTCGCTCTCCTTAGTAATTATAACAAGTCTCTGGAGGTACCTGTCCCCTACTGGCGCTACTAACCTGCCACCCACCTTCAGTTGCTCTAGCAGTGGCTCAGGTACTTCGGGGGTTGCTGCAGTAATCATTATCTTATCGTAGGGGGCTGCAGGGGAGTACCCTAGTGAGCCATCGCCGTGTATAACTGTCACCCTCCTGAGGTAAGAGAGCCTGCCGAGGTTGCTTCTAGCGAACTCAACTAGCTCCTTTACTCTCTCTATAGTCCATACGTGCCCGGAATCCCCTACTATTTCAGCTAGGATTGCTGCCTGGTAGCCGCTCCCAGTACCTACTTCCAGCACCTTATCGCCTGGGTCAGGGTTAAGTGCCTGCGTCATAATGGCGACCATGTGGGGGGCGCTGATAGTCTGCCCGTAACCAATAGGTAGCGGCGTATCATTATAGGCAAAACTTCTGTAGTTGGCTGGAACAAATTCCTCCCTAGGGACAGCGAGCATAGCCTTAATTACCTTCTTATCCCTCAGTATGCCCTCCCTGATAAGCCGCTTAATCAGCTCCCTCCTCTTCTTTTCAAAGTCCTCTCCGTTCATACATTAACCTCTAATACTATGATGTTTAGCTCGTGAATAAAGCTAAATTAGGTAATAGCATAATCATTTACATCGGTGGTACTTGCTTGGATTGCTCCAGCTGGTTTAGCGTAGAGGTAGTTAGGTTTAGGGGGCACCCAAATGTGCGTGCTACACATACTACCACTTTCGAGATAACTAAGGAAAATTACCTAACACCTAGAGGTGACTGCATAATAGGCGTCTCAGCTGATAAGTCACTCGCTGACTTTAATGACACCTTTAAGAAGCTAGCAGCTAGTGACAGGAGCACCTTAATTATAGTAATAGCTGTTGAAGGTGTGGGCCACGACGTTGTAGTAGCCAGGGGCTCGCCTAACCTAACTTACAGTGATGAGACTAGAATAATCGTTAGGAAGTCAGCCTACACATCACCTAATACTGCAGGCATTCATGCTTCTAAGGCAGCTGCTGACTTAAACAAGAACTTGATTAATGGGTTGAAGGAGGGAAAAGAAGGTATTGCCCTATTCTTTGTCTATAGGTAGTGATGCTTAAGCTCAGAAGATATCAGGTGCCTTCCACTCGCCCCAAACTTCCCTCAGCACGCCACTTATTTCTCCTAGGGTTGCCTTAGCCTTTACTGCATCTAAGATGGGCTCGAAGATGTTTTCATCCTCCTTCTCTGCAACCCTTCTTATCCTATCTAGTCTATCCCTCACCTTCATCTGATCCCTCTCAGCCCTGAGTTTCTTTAGCCTGTTAACAACCCTCTCCCTAACCTTAGGATCTACCTTAAGTACCTTAATATTCGGTATCTCTTCTTCAACGAACATATTCACGCCTATGACCGGTATTTCGCCTTTCTCGACCTTTACCTGCCACTCATATGCTGCCTTAGCGATCTCTCTCTGCGGGTACCCTAGCTCGATGGCCCTAATCATTCCGCCTAGCCTATCTATCTCATCTATAATCTTCCATGCTCTCTCCTCTATCTCGTCAGTTAGCCACTCGATGTAGTATGAGCCAGCTAGTGGGTCAACTGTGTCAGCTACTCCAGCTTCATACAACAGCACCTGCTGAACTCTGATCGACAATTTGACTGACTCCTCTGTTGGCAGCGAGAGGGCTTCATCGTATGAATTCACGTGAAGCGACTGTGTACCACCCAGTACAGCAGCTAGTGCCTGAATAGTTGTTCTTATCAGATTGACTAGTGGCTGCTGAGCTGTGAGTAGGACTCCAGCCGTTTGAGTATGGAACCTGAGCATCATAGATCTCGGGTTCTTAGCTCCAAACCTCTCCTTCATTATTTTAGCCCACATCCTCCTAGCTGCCCTGAACTTGGCTATCTGCTCAAAGAGGTTTGTTCTCGCTGCGAAGAAGAACGACAGTCTCGGAGCGAACTTATCGACAGGTATCTTACCTCTCTCTATAACCCACTTGACGTATTCTATGGCGTCAGCTAAGGTGAAGGCTATCTCCATAGCTGGCGTAGCGCCTGCTTCCTCGAAGTGGTATCCTGATATGCTTATTGAGTTCCACTTAGGCATGTTCTTAGCTGCATATATTATTAGATCCGTAGCGTACCTCATGGACGGCTCAGGCGGATATATGTAGTTGTTTCTCGCAATATACTCCTTAAGAATATCGTTCTGGACAGTACCGCTTAAGACAGTCTTATCTACCCCTCGCGACTCAGCAACTGCTATGTACATTGAGAGTACCTCAATGGCTGTGGCATTTATCGTCATAGAGGTTGATATCTTATCCATCGGTATACCCTTGAAAACTATGTCCATCTCGACTACGGAGGGCATTGAGACTCCTACTTTACCTACCTCATACCAGGCTAGCTTGTGATCCGGATCCAGACCTAACTGCGTAGGCAGGTCAAACGCCATACTAAGTCCTGTCTGACCTATGCTAAGTAAGTACCTATACCTCTCGTTAGTATCCTCTGCTGAGCCGTACCCAGCATACTGCCTAATAGTCCACGGCCTGCCCCTATACATTGTTGGGTAGGGACCTCTAGTGAAGGGATAACTTCCCGGGAAGCCCAGCCTCTCTAAGTAGTCCCAGTTCCTCTCCGCGAGGTCTACTGGAGTGTAGATCCTCTTTACCTCGATACCTTCCTCAGTCAGGAACTTAGCTTTACGCTCAGGAAACTTCTTCAGTATTGGTTCTACTACCTCCTTTTCCCACTCCTTAAGCTTCTCCCTAATTTTCTCTACATCACTCACTACTCACACCTCTCTAAGATCTCTAGTAAGACGCCACAAGTTGCTTTCGGGTGTATGAAGTTTATCTTCCTCTTACCTCCTGCTACGAGCTTTGGCTCGCTGTAGATTAAGGGCACGTTCTTCTCCTTAAGCTTCTTTGAGACTTCGTCAAC
>QMWS01000075.1 GCA_003661745.1 Thermoprotei archaeon
AGGTGAGTAAGGTAGCAGGCATTAATCTAGAGTTGAAGTCTGTTGACTCGCGCAGGCTGATGGGATGGGTTAAGAGGGTAGTACTCAGGTGTAGGGAGGGCGTTAAGTATCTGCTAAGTGAGGCAGACGTAATTGAAGGTTACGGTAGGCTAAAGGGACGCAATGAGGTAGTGGTTGAGGGGAAGGAGGGCAGGAAAGTAGTTGAGGGTAAGTATATAGTAGTAGCTACCGGCTCAGATCCCGCATCGATTCCAGGGCTTAAGATAGATGGTGAGAAGATACTTAGTAACAGGGAATTCTTTGAGTTAGGTGAATTGCCGTCGTCCATGCTAATAGTTGGTGCTGGCGTGATAGGTGTTGAATTAGGGCAGGCACTAGCTAGGCTTGGCGCTGAAGTACACATAGTCGAGATTCTCGATAGGCCCCTACCTGCGTTCGATGAAGACGTATCCCAAGTAATCGCTAGATACTTGAGGAAATACGGTATCGATCTCATGCTTTCGTCAGTACTGAAGTCTGTTGAGGTGAGGGGCGGTGAACTAGTAGCTAGGATCGTTAGAAAGGAGAGCGGCGAGGCCAAGGAGATCAAGGTAGACAAGGTGCTGATAGCTGTAGGTAGGAGGCTAAATAGCTCAGGTATAGGGCTCGAGGAAGTGGGTGTTAAGGTCACTGATAAGGGAGCGGTAATAGTTGATGAACTTATGAGGACGTCAGTACCTAATATCTTCGCCGCAGGCGACGTAGTAGGGCCGCCGTTCCTAGCGCACAAGGCCTCTAGAGAAGGCTTAATCGCTGCTGAAGTAATAGCAACAGGCAGGACAGAGCTGCCGAGGGAGCCGATACCTTCAGTAGTATTTAGCGACCCCGAAATAGGTATAGTCGGTCTAGATGAGACCCAAGCTAAATCTAAGGGCATGAGGTATAGGGTAGTTAAGTTACCGTACTCGGTACTTTCAAGAGACTACACAAGGTTAACTAGAACACCTGAGGGTTTTGCTAAGCTCCTTATTGAGGAGGGAACAGAAAGGATATTGGGCGCAGTCATAGTAGGTAATGGTGCTTCAGAAGTAATTCATACGCTAGCTGTAGCCGTTGCAAGCAACATAACAGCGAGAGACTTAGAAAAAGTAGTTATGACTCATCCGACGTACTCAGAGTTAGTGAGTGAGTTAGCTCATGCGGCAGTAGGTAAGCCACTGCACCTTAAACTTAAGTAAGTTTCTATTTATTATTTGCCTACCCTAGTGGTTCCTCCCTTATAATACGTGGTTGCTGGACATTCCAAGCACTTGTTAATCATGTACTCACCGCACCTGCCACAAACATTACAGCAGGGCGATTCTTTTCTATTCCTGTTTATCAGCAGCTGGATCAGTAGGTATTCAGGCTTAATTATACTCGAAAGTGGGTAAACTTCGGTTCTTTTAATGCCCTCCATAGTCCTTGTAGCACAAACGCTGCTGAAGCACTTTAGTACGTCCTCATTTTCAGTGTACATCAGTGTGACTGGATCGTGCCCTAATCATGTTAGCTAGGAGTACTATCCTTGGGCAGCCTCTGAACATAATAATTATTTTCCTCATGTACTCCTCACTAGCTACCTCCATGAAGACTAATGTCAGCTCATATCCTAATGCGTGAAGATTTTATACTGCCTTGAATATGAAGTATGTCTGAATCCCCCGCTTCTGAATGTGCTTCCTTACTGCTACGTAACTAAATATCCAATACATTAGCTAGCAGTTAGCTAAGCTAATAAGAAAGCAAAATTAGAGGAGTAATAGCCTTCAAAAAGCCTTAATTTATTCAAGAACGTTACTTCCTCATGCTAGCTAGTTCCTCGAGGGTCTTCCTAGCTTTAGCTACTGCTCCGGCTTTATCGCGCCAAGCCCTCAGCTCACTTAAGTGCGGGAATACTATTGCATCCCTGGGACATAGCTTAGCGCACGTGTCGCACCCGACCATACAGTTGTAGGGCCGCGCTACAATGGGTTTCATTGTACTGAAGTCCCAGTCATATACTACCCGACCACTGCATGTTAAGAAGCAGATACCGCAGCCAATACATCGGTCGTAATTTATTCTCGGATACCAAGGTATCTCCTTCCTAGGTACCCCCCACCACTCACTACCTGAGAAATCGCGGATCGGTCGACCTAGTATGTCCTTCCCTATAACTGGTGCGCTAGAGCTACCCATAGGTAGTGAGCACCTCCAGCGCAGCTCTACCGCATTATCTGTACTTAGCAATTACCTCCTTGATGGTATTTTTGATTTTTCCCTCTTGTTCGCTACGCTACCAGATATCCTAGTAATGTTGTTGTCAGCAGCTGCAGGTATTAGGGCAATCCCGTACTTGGAAATAACCCCAGGCGTCCCGGCACCCAGCTTAGGAACCTCAGCTAACTCACTAAAGCCCAGCTCCTTAATGACCTCTCCAACCGCTTCGTGAGTTTTCTTGTACTTAAGGCATGGGGGTACCAGGCTCAGTACCTCAACAATTATCCCTTCACTCATAGCTATTACCGAAGTAAGAATTTGTAACTAAATTATAAATGTTTAGTTACAAATTTTAACCATTAAAGCTAGTGTAATGCTTGCTTAAGATTAAAGAGTGTGGGATAGCTAAAAATGTTCAACTGGGGATAAATGAAGTTAAGTCGCGTAATTAAAAAGTGTTTGGTTTCTTATTTAGTACTTCTCCGCAGTTCTTCTTAACTAGAATCATGTTTTCTATTCTGACTCCGTAACGCTTATGTAAGTACACTCCAGGCTCTATAGTTATTACCATGCCCTCCTTCACTACTTCATTGCTGCCCTTACCTAGCCTTGGCTTCTCATGTACTTCGATTCCGACGCCGTGACCTGTCGAGTGGATGAAGTACTTATCTAGCCCGTACTTCCTTAGCGTTGACCGCGCTGCTTCATCTACCTCCTCAGCCTTTACTCCGTCAGCTACCTTATCTATAGCATTAAGTACCGCTTCATTTACCGCCTCAATAGCCTTCTTTACCTCCGGTGGCGGGCTACCTGCAACTACCGTCCTAGTCATGTCAGCGCAGTAGCCGCAGAACTTAGCACCTACATCAATAACTACGGCCTCCCCCTCCCTGACCTCCTTAGTACTCGGTATTGCGTGAGGGTATGAAGCATTAGGTCCCGAAGCAACTATCGTGTCGAATGCTAGTCCCTCAGCTCCCTTAGACTTAATAACGTACTCTATTTCAGCAGCTACTTCACACTCCTTGATCCCTGGCTTGAGTACCTCTAGCCCCCTCCATAACGCCTCCTCAGTAATTTCTAGGGCCCTCCTCATTAAGCTGACTTCTTCGTTAGATTTAATCGACCTCATGTCAGCTATTAGGTTACCTATGTCCTTAACTTCAATACCTCTCTCCCTAGCCCTCGACTCCACTTTACTGGCTAGTGAAGTAATGTAGCTTAAGTCAATACCTACCTTCCTCACGTTCCTCGACGATAACTCATCGACTATGTACTCGTGGAGCTTCCTAGTCAGCACATTAATGTCGACCCCCGGCAGCTGGTATGAGGCGTAAGGAATTACCTCAAATCCCCTCACTAAGTCACTCACCCTCCAGTAATCTAATGCAGGAACGAGCAGCTTCGGCTCCTCACCCTTAAGTATGAGTAAGTAACTACCTGACGGCTTGAGAAGACCGGTTAGGTAGAATATGTTGCTCTCCCAGACGATTAGCGCTGCTTCAAGGCCCTCAGCTTCGAGCTTACTAGTGAGGTTGCGTAAGTTCTTCTGCGTGACGCTTCCTAACTCAGCCAGCATGTAGCCACCGTAGTGAAGTTGAGCAGGAAGGTAATTAGCTTAAAGTGACCACGTTCGAAAAGGGGTTACCGCTTCTCGTGAGCTACGTACCTATAGCTGCTTACAGGACCATATATGCCTAAGTCAACTAGCTCTGATATTTCCTCATCACTTAGGAATTTCCTAGCTAGTTTTAGGATATTCTCTAGCGTAGGTTCCCTCCTCACCTTCCTGACTAACTCCATTAAGTAGGGCTCACACTTAGCTACCTCCCGAGCTATGTCATTAAGTAACCTCCTGCCGTCAGAGTTTAATACGCAATCCTTACTGAAGAACTTGTAAAAGTTAAGTAGCAGAACCCTCAAGTAACCTTTAATTAATTTAATGCTATTTTCCTCCTCGCTCCTCACGCTACCCACTCTAAATTATGCTGACTTAGTTAGGAATTAATTGTTACTCCACTGTACTATCTAACAGTTAGGAGGAAAAAGTAGGTAGTAGCGCAGGTAAGGAACCTCACATTCGTGCCTTAACTCTCTCTAAGAACTCGTCTATTATCTCCTTCATTGAAGGCCCTTCAACTATCTTTAGCTCCCACGTAACCTTAACGTAAGGCTTGTCGATCTTAATCAGCTTGCTTATATCTGCTGGCGAAC
>QMWS01000076.1 GCA_003661745.1 Thermoprotei archaeon
AAGTTAAGGCTGGTTACGCTGATACCTGCTGAGTTCGGTCCTATAACCCGGATACCATAGCTGCGCACGATCTCCCTCAGCCTCTGCTCTAGGGCTTCGTTTCCAGCCTCCTTAAATCCGGCCGTAATTATTACGGCCAGCTTTACGCCCTTCTTAGCTGATTCCTCTAGGACGTTTGGAACTACCGATGGGGGTACAGCAATCACAACAACATCAGGTATCTTAGGCAGCTGCGAGATGTTAGGCCACGCCTTAATCCCAAGTATCGACTCGTACTTGGGATTTACCGGGTATATGTCACCCTTAAACCCACTCCTTATAGTATTCCTTAAGATCTCATAACCTACCTTACCTTCTACGGGTGTTGCCCCGACAATCGCTATCGAGTTTATCCTTCCTAGAATCTCTGATAGCTTCATCTTTAATCCCTAATCATAGGGTGCGGTCGGAAATTTTAAGACTGCGTTTTGATGCATCCCTGATAGCGGGCCCGATTACTGGCTTCGGAATAGATATTTTTAATTTACTTTATTGTGAAAGCTTTTAATGAGGTGTGTCTCTTGGGGTTTCTACCAGTTACATGGGATGACGTCCACCTAATGTCCCTGAGGATAGCTAAGAGGGTGATTGAGGAGGGCTACAAGCCGGATGCTATAGTCGGTGTTTTACGAGGAGGCTTTATTGTTGCTAGGATAGTCGCTGATGCGCTAGATATTGAGGACCTAGGTGTCGTCGAGGTGAAGTTCTACAAGAGAATCGCTGAGCACGCTGAGAGGCCGATAATTACTCAGCCACTGACACTAGATGTCAGGGATAAGAAGGTACTGATAGTTGATGACGTAGTTGACTCCGGAAGAACCCTCGAAGTAGTTACAGAGCAAGTCAGGCTTCGTGGAGCATCTACCGTTAAATCTGCCGCACTCTTTACTAAGCCTAAGTCAATAATTCACCCTGACTTCTACATAACTATGACTACTGACTGGATAATATTCCCATGGGAGCTAGGTGAGTTCTTAAAGGAGACAAATAACCTAGGCGATGTAAGTGAAGTAGGAAGGAAGTTAAGGGAGATAGGACTTAACTTTAGAGATGAACTTCTCTCAGAACTTATTGATATTTTGAAGAGGAGCTCGGAAGGTAGTTGAGTCACCTAGCATATTCTAGGCACGAGTACCGAGGCGGTATCAACAAATACTAGACCACCTACCTCAGTCTCAGCTAACACCTTACCCCTAACTATGTCGGAAGGCGGCTCAATTACCTTCCCGATAACACTAGCGTGTACCTGCCCCATCGACCTGAGGTA
This sequence comes from Thermoprotei archaeon, assembly GCA_003661745.1. Taxonomy (GTDB): domain Archaea; phylum Thermoproteota; class Thermoprotei_A; order Sulfolobales; family NBVN01; genus B83-G16. The sequence continues at coordinate 1,307 of QMWS01000076.1, forward strand.
CCTGACTAATTCGTCCGTTACTTCAGGGTCAACACCAAGTACAGCTATCCCTTCAGACGCCACATGTAGTGGGTCAATACCTAGCATGTCTAGGAAGCTCCTAACGCTTTCCTTAATTGGTACTTCCTCACGTTTCAGGATTATAGTCTTCCCTATAGCTGATGCCCACTCGTTGAGTGTTGATGCAATCCCGCCCCTTGTTGGGTCCCTAGCAGCGTGTATATAGTTACTGAACTTCTCTAGTAGGGGCAGCATAATCTTAGTTAAGGGCTTAATGTCACTGCTCAGCCCCTTAACCGTTTCCAGCATCCCTAGCTGAGCAGCTATTATTGTGGCACCATGCTCTGCTATGGGGCCGGTAACTACGATGTCATCACCAACCCTCAACCCAGTATCGACTATGGGCCTCTCAGCGATTCCTATTCCTGTGGACGTTATTACCATAGTGTCAAGAGAGCCCTTAGGCATTACCTTAAAGTCCCCGCCAATTACGGCTATGCCCTCATCAGTAACTACCTTAATGTAGGAGCTCACAATTTCATTTACTAACCCCATATCAACGCCTTCCTCAACAATTATCGCATCCTCAACAGCTACCGGCCTAGCACCCATCATGAGTAGATCATTAATTGTTCCTGACGCAGCTAATACACCGAGATCACCTCCTGGAAACTTCAACGGCTTGACAGTGTACGAATCTATCGTAACAACTATGTACTTGTCACCCACCCTGATTACTGCCCCGTCATCTAACTTATCGATACCTACTCCTCCATCAGTACGCCTTAAGTGCTCGGGAATCCTTCTCACTATCAACTTATTTACGATTTCCCATGTCTCTTTACCCCCAGCACCGTGGGCTATGGTAACCTTCTCATCGCCAGCCACAGCCACCACCTTGAACTCCAGGTGTGTATTTAGGGTAAATATGGTTATAACCGTTGCTTAGCACCTAGGCGGAGGTGCAAAGCGGCTAAAACTTAAGTGTGTTGCTAGTAGACTTAATTTCCTTAAGCATGAGGACCTCAGGATGCTCGGCCCAGATCCGACAGGTCCCCTCGATGCTTACCATACAAGGCCCATAGGGCGAGCTGGGTCGGCACACCTTCATAAAGAGGGGGCAGTCGGTAGGCTTACTGAGGCCTAGGACGACTTCATGACACTTACAGCCAGGTATTATCTCTTTTGAGAGATCCTCCGGCGGATCCCTCAGGCCGTACTGCCTCACTGCGTCGTACTCCTTGAACCTATCTCGGAGAAAGCCCCCACTCCTCTCAACGAACCCTATACCCCTCCAGTATGCGTCATGTACATCAAATACTTCACTTATCGCCTTCTTAGCTAACTTATTGCCTTCCCACTTAACGACCCTGCTGTACTCATTGACCAGCTCAGCTTTACTCTTAGCTATCATTTCGAGGATTTTTTCTATAGCTATGAGTACGTCGATAGCCTCAAACCCCGCCACTACTGTAGGCACGCCATAGTCTTTAGGTATGAACTCCCATGATGAAGCACCTATGACTGCTGACACATGCCCTGGAGCTATTACGCCGTCGAGATGCACCCCCTTTACCTTAGTAAATAGATACCTAACGATCGGTGGTGTGTATCTGTAGGCTGTAAGTATCGTTAGGTTCTTGGGTACCTTACCCTTAATAATCACTGAAGCTACTGAGGGCATCGTAGTCTCGAATCCTATAGCAAAGAACACCATATCCCCGGTCCTGCTCTTAGCATACTTTACAGCATCCATGAAGGAGTACACTACATGCACCTTACCACCGATCGCTTTAGCCTCTAGAAGCGAGCGGGGCTTTAAGCCTACTGAGGCAGGAAGTCTAACAGCGTCACCATAGGTGAGCACTTCAACACCATCAAGCGACAATTTAATTAGCTGATCCACGTAGTAGGCAGGCGTAATGCAGACGGGGCATCCTGGCCCAGCAATCAGCTCTACTCCATCAGGAACTAGCGTTCTGATTCCATAGTGCGTGATTGTCCATTCGTGCGTCCCGCAGAAGTCCATTATTTTTACAGCTCTACCGACTCCCCTCGCTAACTTTCTTATTTTAGCTACTAGAGCTCCACTATACACTTTAGTTACCTTGCTAATTAATTCCCTATACGCATCTGCATTACGCTCCATTACATACTCCCTCAACATGCTCTCCAGGCTGGAGTACTTTACCTGCATGTACTCTAGCTCCGTACCCTATGAATGCTCCTATCTTAGTATATTGCTTCCTCTTCTTAACCACCTTAATTGCCCTAATGCCCTCACTCTCAGGCTCAACAAGTAGTTTAGTAATTACGTTCGACTCAATGACTGCCCTCTCACCGACGACGCTAAAGCCTAAGAATGAACCTCTCCCTATGGTGGCTTCTGGCTCTATAGTTGACCACACAAGCTCTACGTAAGAGCCTATAGTTGTGTCTTCCTCAACCCCTACGTAGGGCCTAATGAATGCATGAGTACCTACTAGCACGTTCCTGCCTATGTATGCTGGTCCCTTAATTACTGCGTAGTGATCTATTTGCGCACCCTCTTCTATTACTACAGGTCCTTCAATAATAGCTGTCGATGCTATCTTCGCTTTCCTGGATATTACCGAGTTACTCACGTATTCACTTAGTAGGTAGTACTGGGCCTCTAGCACGTTCCATGGATAGCCGACATCGACCCACCAGCCACTCCATATCGATGCCATCAGGTCGCGCCTCCCTACATAGCTGTTTATGGCTCTGTCTAGTGACCCCTCACTCTCTATTAGCTCAACTAGCTCCTTATCAAGTATGGCGACGCCGCCGAATGCATATGCGCCCTCAATGTACTTCTCCGGCTTCTCAATAAATGACTTGACCCTACCGTCAGTAGTTAGTGTTACGGCACCGTATAATGATACGTCTTCCTCAGGTACTACAGCAATTACTGGCCGGCTAAAGGCCATGAAGGCATTAACTACACCCTGGAAACCCTCCGTAGGCATTAGGGTGTCCCCGTAAACCAGCAGCGCGTTCCTGGCGAGCTCATCAGCGGCCGTAAGTATCGCTGCGACTAGCCCCTCACCCTCCTGATTTCTTATCT
>QMWS01000077.1 GCA_003661745.1 Thermoprotei archaeon
CCATTGAGGAGCTCGTCAAGCTCATCAATGCCTGTCGGGCACATCTCTATGCTCATTCCCTAGCTCCCTAAACTAAAATCAAACACTCCTTATTATTAATATCCCCCTACGTGAACGCCGCTGATCACCATATCGCCAGCAGCTGCCCATGATGCATACCCTCATCAATTCCACAGGAGGCTGTTTCGGGTTTAACGATATGTTTAAGTACCTTTACGTGCTTGATGGGGGGTGGCTCGATGACCTGCTCTGCGGCGTTGGGCTCGACCGGGCCCCCATGAGGTGCGGGTGAAGCTAGCGAACCCGCACCAAGAACCAACTCCCCACACAGAACTAAAAACAATGAAAACCAACTAAAAAGTACCGTAAGGAGAGAAACGCTCCACAGAAGCCCCTATAAGGTGTGGAGATGAGGGAAAACTTAGGGTGAGGAAACCCAGGGTCAGGGTGCTACCTACCGCTAATATTGTCGTTGACTACCCTAGAAAAGTACTTGGCCTTAGTATCTACAATTACCTGAATTATCTTCTCGATAAAGCGGGTAAACTCGCTTATGTTAGCTACATCCGGGGGCTCTTCGCCTACCCCAACCATGTAGGAGAGGACCTTAAACACCTCATGAAGTATTCTTTCAGGTAGTGAGGTAATTGACCGCTCGAAAGCTGTTACGAAGTCACGCGGGTTATTAACTAAGACCTCTGCAGGACTCATTCCAGTTAACCTCTTAATACTTTCGATGATCTCGTAAGCCTTATGTATACCTACGACACGGCTTAAGCTCTCACAGAGTAAGCTATCTAACTCAGTAGTAATTACATACTCTCCATAACTGCTGCCGAGCAGTCTGGTATTCCTTAGAATACTGGCCGGAAGCGGCCTGTAAGGGCAAGGAAGGCGCTGGAGTGCCTCCTTGCCCTCCTCACCACCACCTTTGTCCTTCTTTTTTATCATTATTTCACCATCCCTACATACGTTCTAAGTTTTAGAGTATTTAAAATAGTGATCTCCCATATATTAGTTAGCAGTCACTAATATTTAATAGCGTTTCTGTTAAAAATGTCGTGCATTTACATAAGAATGGTCATACAGTTATTAGGTAGCTCCAACAGTTTTATAACGGATGTGATAAGAGTAATGTATTTGCTAGCTAATGCTAATATTACTTTTCTCGCGTAAGGTATTGGGGTGCTTAATGGGGGTATGTAATTATTTGTATTACTATACTGAAGAGCTTCTAAAAATAATGGTGGATGTACTCCCGCATAAAAATGCCTGCGCCTGCGTGACGCTGACTGGCGGCGTAGATTCTACGGTTATAGCGTTAGCTGCTAGGAGTGCTGGCCTCCGTATTAAAGCTTATACTGCATTCTATATTAATAGCTTACCTAAGGATCTACCCTATGCTATTTACGTAGCTAGGTCGCTGGGCGCCACGCACGAGCTGCTACCCATAAGTGCTAATTACGCCTTAAAGCTTAGTGAGGAGGTAGTTAAGCTCCTGCGTACTTTCGATCCAGTTGAAGTTAGGAATGACGTAGCTGCGCTAGCCGTGCTCAAGAAGGCTGCAGAAGACGGGTGCGAGTACGTCCTCACCGGTGACGGTGGTGATGAGTTATTCGCTGGCTACACGTACATGGCGGCAATGACGGGTGAGGAGCTCAGCAAGTATATTAGGTACCTAGCTAAGGTAGCGCACTACCCTACCGTAGAGTTAGGTAGGAGGCTAGGCATTAACGTAGTAGCTCCCTTCACCGCCGAGGAGGTAGTTAGGGTTGCCCTCGAGGTACCACCCGGCTACAAGAGGCTAAACCCCTACACAGGAAAGTACATTCTAAGGAAGATAATTGAAGCTCTCATAGGCCCTGAAGTAGCCTGGAGGCCTAAGACACCTGCTGAGGAGGGCTCAGGCACTAAGGCCCTCTCGGAGCTCTACGCCTCACTCGCTAGCGAGGATGACGTGAGAGCCCTTAAGCCCCTGGGCCTGAGGGGAGCTGACAGAGCCTATCTCTACAGGATATTCAGGAAGTACTACCCTGAGCCACCTAAGGAGGTACCTGAGGGCTTCGTGAGGTGCCCCTACTGCGGGTTCCCCGTGCCCAAGGTTACTAAGTGGTGCAGAACGTGCGGGTCCTACATAGGTAATTAATTTAAGTCCTAATACTGGATGAGTAATTGATCGGTGCTTCAGCATGGCAGGTATAGATCTCGTTGACCTAGTCTACAAGTTCAGGAAGGAGGAGAAGGAGCAGCACCAGCGTACTGAGGGCGTCTACTGGGTGACAGATCTAATTAGGTGCCCGCTCAAGAGGGAGTACGAGCTTAAGTACCCCGAGCTAGTCGCTAAGGACGTATTCTCACCTGTCTTCATAATGGGCGACCTCGCCCACAGAGGTATTGAGTCACTCATCAAGGAATTCTTCCTTGATGCAGCATCAGTTGAGGTTGAGGGTTCTAGGGAGGTCGTGCTCCCGAACGGCCAGAAAGTCATAATTAAGGGTAGGGCAGACGCCATAATAGACCTTGGGGAGGGAGTCAAGGTAGGTGTGGAGGTTAAGACGGCTAGAGCTGACGTAGGGATACCTCAGCCTCATCATATCGATCAGGTCAGAATATATAACTGGCTCTTCAACCTCAAGTACAGTATATTATTTTACGTAACTCCAGATAGAATAACGCAGTACGAAGTTAGTGACAGAGTAAGTGAAGAGGAAATCATTGAGAGGATTACATCAACAACGCACCCGAGATATTCTTGGGAGTGCTCTTACTGCCCCTTCTCAGTACTATGCCCGCACAAGAAGACCGGAAATGAGAGGTATAGGTGACAGCTAATACGCAGCCTTGACTACGGTACAATAATACCCTATATAACCTAAGGTAAGCTCCTTTAGTTAGTATGAATCAATATTTCTTTATCATTCACCGAGCACCAATTAACGATTACCTCGGGCGCCTCATCTACAGAATCATCAATGAGAATCGGCAACTTAAAGGTTCTCTGAAAATTATTCAGCGGCAATCCCATATGCATCCCCAAGTTAATTAGGAACTGTTGGTATATGACGCTTAAAATTATTATTTTAAAATTTTAAGCGCTCTACCGCCTCATTAATCCAATCGAGGTCGAAGAAGGTGAGAGCGTTTAGTAATGAATTAGCCAATCAGATTCTCATCAGAGTTTTTCAAAAACACTAGGTGTAGACTTATATAAGCTGTAAATCTCGATAATTACAGTAGGTGTTATCTCATGTCTGTTGAACTTAAGAAGATTATTGAGCAAGAACGAGTATCTTATCCTGATTAAGAGAGGTTCTTCACTGTCTTAGGTCTTCTACTTAGTGATAGAATCTCCATTGGAAAAGCATCTGAATTATTAGGTCTAAGAGTTGATGATCTACTACTCCTCATGCATAAACTCGGAATAAAGTATAGCATCCTCGACGAAGAAGAGATCAAGGAAGAGCTAAATGCATATAGAAGAGTCTCTTTAAGAGTAGTACTTAATACTTCACCGATCATAATACTGACAAAGCTAGGAGTACTAGAGAAGGCTCTCAATCTATTTAGTGAAGTAGAGGTTCCTGAGGGAGTACTAGAGGAATTAAAAGGAAGAAAGACGAAGTATACCAGAAGATTACAAGGTATATCAATGCGGGTAAAATTCGCGTAGAATATATTAAATTAAGAAGAGATTTCCAAGGTTAGGTCTTGGTGAATCCTCAGCTATACTCCTATCTCTAATGAGGAATAAAATCGTTGTTTTAGATGATAAGAGAGCTAGGAGGCTTGCTAGAGAATTAGGCTTAGGAATTATAGGAACTCTCTCAATTCTTAAGAAACTGCATGAAGGAGGCCTCTTAGTAGAGACTCCCAGCATTATGTACAGGCGCCGAAGGAGCTAGGGGTCACTGCCGGATTCGCAAGCAACCACTACTTGTGAGTTTAAGTTAATAGCACCTAAAGCAAGAAGAAAAACCTATGAAGACCTTAGAAACCTACAAACAAGAGACAGCCCCAGAACCCTTGGTCTCCTGTTTGAGCTGCAGTAAGTTGCGTTAAGCCACCACTTACTGTCCTCCTTCACCAACGTTGTCTACTAGTCTTCTTAACATCTTCCTCCTCTTCCTTAACTCCTCGATGCTGTGCTTAATTATCTCTATGAGGTACCCCTCCTCTCCTGGGACACCATAACCTACCATCTCACCATCTACCCTCAGTAAGGGGTATTCATTATCTCCAGCAGTTTCGGTTACATAGACTTCCTCACCGATCTCACGTTCGATTACGTCCTTGATCTCGTAGAGCCACTGCTTAACCGTGTATACCCAGTATGAATCCCTCTTACCAACAATTTCTATTCTTACCATCTCTGAACTCCGATTC
>QMWS01000078.1 GCA_003661745.1 Thermoprotei archaeon
CAAATCTAGGTGAGGGTGCTGGAATGCGTGACGAAATAGGGCCTAACGTAGATATTGAGGGCTACGATGAGGAGGTTAAGAGGCTGATAGATAAGCTAGCTGAGGAGCTGATTCAGAGGAGGGGTGCTAGCGAGAACCCCTGCTGCAGGGTTCTCAATAGGAATTTCAGTGAAGTAGGTAGTGCCAGAGAACTCGATGAGCTGCTCAGGCAGTGTAAGGTAGTCTTCATAAACTTCTACTCAACATACTGCCCGCACTGCATGATGTTTGACAGGATATTCAGGACCGTTGGTGCTAAGTATTCGAACACTGCCCTATTCATTAGGGTTAATGTTATGGTAAACCCTGACATAGCCATGGCCTACTACGTAATGGGCGTGCCTACTACCGTAGCTGTGGTTGACGGCACCGAAGTAGATCGGGTTATTGGGCTCGTGCCTCCCGGCGAGTTCGAGGTATTTGTGAAGAGGATTATTGAGTCGCACCCCTGTGAAGGGTAGTGCACCTAATTTTCCCTAGTTCCTTAGCTTAAATTCAAGGTACTAAAGTAAAGAACTTTAGATTCCACGTTGACTTCTAAATTGGGTGCTGCCGCATGGGCGAGTTGCGTGACTTACCTGTAGTTGTGCTAATTACAGTACCTAATAGTGAGGTGGCCGAAAAGATAGCCAACATGCTAGTCAGCGAGCACCTAGCTGCCTGCGCGAACATAGTGCCTGACGTAACGTCAATATACTTCTGGGAAGGAAAAGTCTGCAAGGACAAAGAGCTACTCTTAGTCATTAAGACTAGGGCCTCACTCATGAGGGAGCTAGTTAGTGCTGTGCGTAAGGCGCACCCATATACGGTTCCCGAGATTATTGCCTTACCGATAGTTGCTGGATTTGACGGGTACCTTAAGTGGATTGAGGACGTAACGAGAGAGAAGTAGTGCAGCACATCTGCTAATGCTAGCAACGCAAGTACCGGGTGCCCCCTATGGCCAATAGCTCGCTTATCTGCAGGGAGGGAGAGATCCTTATTGACTCACACATACACCTTCATGAGTATGGTAATGAGGTAGGTAAATACTGCGGAAACAGTTGCTTGAGACTTATAGCTGTCTCAGATGATCTCGAGTCATCTAAGCGCACAATAGAGCTAGGGAAGAAGTGCTGGAACGTAGTATCGGCTGTAGGAATACATCCATGGAGTGTTAGTGAGGGCGCCAACAAGTACCTGAACCAAGTTCTTGAATTAGCTACGGAGGCTCGCTTCATAGGCGAGGTAGGGCTTGACAAGAAGTTCGTCCCTCAGACGTACGAGAGGCAGCTGACGGTCTTTAGGGAGTTCCTTAGGATCGCTAGCGAGCACGGGAAGGGGGTCTCAGTTCATGCTGCGGGTGCGTGGAGTGACGTCCTCAGAGAGCTCGAGAGGCACGATATTAAGGTAGCTATAATCCACTGGTACACAGGCCCAACTGACCTACTCAGTAGTATTAGGTCGCTTGGGTACTACATAGGTGTTAACCCGGCTATTAAGATACAGAGGAAGATGAGGGAAGTAGTTAAGGCGGCACCGCTAGAGACGCTACTTACTGAGTCAGACGGACCCTACAACTACAGAGGAATGAACTTAGGTCCCGAGCTAATAAGTGAGACTATTAGAATTATTGCTGAATTAAAGGGCGTTAGTGAGGCTGACGTCACTGAAGCAATAAAGCAGAACTTTAAGTCTATAATGAAGGAGCTGGGCATTAACTTAATTTAATGTAATTTAATGACACTGAACACACTTAATTTGGACTATGTGATGACCGACCTGGAAACTGATGTATGATGACCCACGCAGACACTGAGTACCACTTAGTTGGTGCTTCGCACCATCAATATCGAGTTATTAACCCAGCCTCAAGTGGTTGTGGGGCGTGATTTTGGGTAGAGTTAGGGTAGCCGTTGTTGGTGCCGGTGCTTGGGGTAGGAATATTGTTAGGGCCCTTAAGGAGCTGGAAGGTGAAGGCTTAGTTAGGGTTGAGGCCGTAGCTGATGCTGATGAAAGTAGGGCTAAGAAATTAGCTGTTGAGTTTAATATTCCTACGTACTTTACGGACGTGCTTGAGGTAGCTGCTAGAGGTATTAGTGCTGCAATAGTAGCCGTATCCATCGACCAGCTAACTCCTGTATCCAGACTACTCATTGATAGGGGTGTCCACGTCTTCGTCGAGAAGCCCGTATCCTTAGTATCTGATGATGTTTTAGAGCTAATTAAGCTAGCTAGATCCACTGGGGTCGTTGTTCAGCCTGGATTTATAGTGAGGTTTGACCCAGTAGCTAAGGCTGTTAAGGAACTCCTGGAGATTTACGGCCCAGCTAAATACATTACATTTAAGAGATTGTCGAGGAGGCCTGAGCACCGCAGAAAATTCCCTATAGTGTACGACCTAATGATTCATGACATAGACCTAACGCGATACTTCCTAGGTAGGAGGAGGTGGAGGGTGCTGTCAGTAAATGTTATTGAATTTAAGGATGGCGCAACACATACTCTAGAAGCAGTAGTAGAGTACGGTCAGACTCTAATAACCTACATAGCCGACGGGCTACTTCCCGTAAAGATAAGGGAAGTTGATGTAGTTACTGAAGAGGTGTTCATTAGGGGCAACTTCAGGGACCGCGAGGTAATTGCTGAGACTCCTGATGGTAGGAGGCGGCATGAGGCGAGGGGCGATGAGCCACTGAAAGAAGAGTTAAGGACGTTCATTAAGCGCATTAAGGGCTTAGAGGTTAGTGAAGCACCAACACTTGAAGATGCCTACGAAGCTGTTCGAATTGCTGAGGAAATATTTAAGCTAGAGACTCAATAATTGTTCGGTACTTTTTCTTCCTAGGAAATAATATGCTAAGAAGTTAAAGAGAAGAAGTATTTTAAATTTCTTCGCGAATGCTGACACCTCAAATAAATTTTTATGTTACTCGAATTTAAGTTAAAAATTAGTGGTTCTGCTTTAACAGTCGTTCAATCTCTTTACCCGTAACCAATAAACTTTATATAAGTTCGCAACAAAAAATATTCGGTGCCTACCGTGCCCAGACGTAAAAGAGTAATTATAGTTGGTGCTGGGGGCAGGGACTTTCACAACTTCAACGTGTACTTTAGAGATAATCCTGAGTATGAGGTAGTTGCATTTACTGCTGCTCAGATCCCCGGTGTCGAGAGGAGGAGGTATCCGCCTGAGCTTGCAGGTAATCTTTACCCTGATGGGATACCCATATACCCTGAGTCTGAGCTCGGCAGACTAATTAGGGAGTTCCATGTAGATGAAGTAGTGCTCTCCTACAGCGACCTAACTTACGAGGATGTAGGTAGGATCGCGTCGATAGCGCTAGCTAATGGCGCATCGTTTAGGCTGCTGTCACCTAGGGAGACGAAGCTCTCGTCGTTCAGGCCCGTAATCGCTGTTACCGCTGTTAGGACTGGTGCAGGCAAGTCAACCGTATCTAGGGCTGTTGTTAGGGAGTTAGTGAGGCGCGGCTTAAAGCCTGTGCCAGTAAGGCACCCAATGGCTTACGGAGACTTAAGTAAGATGGTGGTCCAGGTATTCAGGACTTATGAGGACCTAGATAGGTGGGGCGTTACTATAGAGGAGAGAGAGGAGTACGAACAATATATTAGGATGGGCTTACCGGTGCTCGCTGGTGTAGACTACGGTAAAGTACTGAGAGAAGCTGAGAAGCTTGGCGACGTCATCTTATGGGATGGCGGAAATAATGACTTCCCATTCTATAGGTTCGACTACATGATAACAGTAGCTGATGCTATGAGGCCTGGGCAGGAGGTCGGGTCGTACCCTGGTGAAGTAAATACTAGGTTAGCGGACGTCGTAATAGTTAACAAGGTGTCGCAAGCTACTAGGGAGAACGTAGAGAAGGTAATTAATAACGTCAGGAAGGCTAACCCGAAAGCTAAGATAGTACTAGCTGACATGGAAGTCACTATCGAAAAACCTGAGCTGGTGGAAGGCAAGAGAGCTCTAGTTATTGAGGACTCCCCCTCAGTAACTCACGGCGGGCTACCGTACGGCGCTGGCTATGTAGCAGCTAAGAAATACGGTGCTGCAGAGATAGTTGACCCAAGGCCCTACGCTGTTGGGATAATTAAGAAGATGTATGAGGAGTACCCGCACATGGCTGAGGTGCTACCGTCAACAGGGTACACGCCTGAGCAGCTGAGGGACCTAGAGGAGACGATAAGGAGGGCTGACGCTGACGTAGTAATAATAGGTTCGCCAGCAGATATAAGCAAGCTGATTAAGATCGACAAGCCTTACGTTAAGGTTACGTGGGAGCTAAAGATAGTTGAAGGGCCTTCAATGAAGGAGATAATAGACGAGTTCTTAGAGAGAG
>QMWS01000079.1 GCA_003661745.1 Thermoprotei archaeon
ACCGTCAAGTTCTTACTTACTTCCTTTCCTAAGGGTTACTGACCTCGTAGTTATAGATGAGCTAGATTTCTACGGCTCCAAAGGCGCTACACTACTTATCTCTATGATTGAGTTAATTAATGATTACATTAAGCAGGGTAACCTGCAGGTAGCTATACTAACCGCTACACTTGGTAATGCAGGAGAGTTAGCTTCTATATTAGAGAAAATAACGAAGAGGAAGACAGTAATAGTTAAGGGCAAGCCCTTCAGGATTAGGAATTGCACCTACATCGTGTTAGGGAAAAATGTTGAGTCGATAAGGAACATGGTGCTAGATTACTGCAGGAAGTATAACAATCTAGATAGCTGGGTTAGGGAGGTAGCTGAGGACCCCCACTTATTCAGGAAGTACGTACTCGATATAGTTGACTACCTAAAGTCAAAAGGCATTAAGTTGCCATCCCCCTATGTAGACCCTGTAGAGATACTTAAGTACTATTTAAGAGATGATTACGTAACAGTAGTGTTTACACCAAGTATTAAGACAGCTGAGAGACTAATGAGAAGGCTCAGGGACAGCGTAGAGGACCGATTAAAGAATTTAGTTGCTGTACACCACCACCTAGTGCCTAAGAACGTAAGAGAGAAGATTGAGGAATACGCGAGGGCAAAACCACCTAAAATTAAGGTAATAATTACGGTAAGGACCCTCCTTCAAGGAATAGACATAGGTAATATAGCTAGAATCGTTCATTATGGCCTCCCTGTAGAGGTCAGGGAGTTCTGGCAGAGGGAGGGCAGGAAGGGTAGGAGGAGAGAGCTAGGTGAGGCTGAGACAGTCATAATACCTATTTCTTCGTGGGATAGAGCGATAGGTTCTAACGGACTGAAAGGCGTTGAGGAATACTCGATGATTCCTCTAGAGAAGGTATATGTATTAGCGAGTAACAAGTACGCTATACTGTTCAAGGCTCTATTTAAGGTTATTGCTGATATCCCATTAAGGGATGAGGAGCTAGCGCTACTTAAGGAGCTGGGGTTAGTGAGGTTAGCAAAGACATTGAGCGGTGAGAGGCTTGAGTTAAGCGACCGAGGACTTGAGGTTTGGAGAAACTTAAACTTCTATGAATTCGGGCCACCCTACGGTGTAAGGAGGCTTTTGATCAGCGATGGGGTTTCTGAAGCTGAGCCTATCTCTCGTAGGGACTTGGTTGAGAGGTATCAGCCAGGTGCTATAGACTACTCATCAGAGGCCATAGTTGTTAAGATAGAGCGTGGGACGCTTTATGAGGTGCCATCAAGTAAGATTGAGGCTGTGAGACTAGAGTACCCCTTCGTAAATGAGGCATTAGGTCACTACGTAGCGATTAAGGGACGCTGGGGTGAGAAGGCGGATCTAGTTGGTGACGTGATCAAAGGTAAGCTGAACTCAGTAGTTGAGGTTAATGTAAGGGTTCCTAAGTCGGGCTTCGGCGAGTACGTTGAGAAGCCCTACTACGTTAAGTGGATTATTGAGTCAAGCAAGCGCGTTAAGATAGCCAAGCTAGGTAATACCATAATTCCCTACTACGATGAGGAAGTAATTATGCTTGACGTTAATACGTACGGTACGTATAGGGACTTTACGTACGGTTACTACTACAGGGTTGATCCGGCAACTGACCCTGTTGAGTTAAGGATAGGGGCGGCAGCTGTCAGATTAATTCTTAGACTATCACCTAATTACGCCATATCATTTAGAGAGCTTAATATTTCAGTAGAGCACTTGTTAGCACCTACCTGCACAGTAGCTATATGGGAGCCTGAAGCTTCAGGTATCTTAAGCATCTTAAAGTGGGAAGATATTTTAAGTGAGCTAGAGAAATTCAAGGATCCGCCCACGCTTTGGTTCCCACTAATTAAGCTGATAGATAAGGATGCAGCCTCGGTGATTGCTAGCAGAGAGATGGGCTGGGGGGACGTACTGCTATGTGCGCGTAGGTTCATTAACGGTATAGCGGGCCTAGAGAAAGTCGATCTCTCGGGTATGGGAATCTACCTACCTAAGCCTTCAGTAAGTCATGGCATAATATCGCTTGAGGCAGCAAGCGCGTCCGCACCCGGCAGTAAATGGGTAGTAGCGCTATCGTTCTTTGACGGTGAGAGGAAGGAAACTTTTGTCGACGTAGGTAATAGGTACTTGCTAAGGGAAGTAGATAAATTCATTGAGTCAGTACTCTCAAGGGCACTAGACGAAGACTTTACTGTGGTATCGTCTACTAACTTAAGTAATTTAATTTACAGGAGAACGACGCGCCTATTACACGATCATTTGGTGAGTGAGGGCAGGGTAGTGAATCCCTACGCAGAGCTCAAGAAGTATCTAAATATTGAACTACTGGACATTGAGGAATTAGGTAAGATCCTTAATGTAAGGGTACCGAGAATTCAAGCTGGTAAGTTAAGTAAGGAAAAGCTTCAAGAATACGTAGAGAGTTACGCTATACTTACCTATAAGGCATACCTGATTGTTAATGAGCTACGTAAGAAGGGAGTTAGGCGTAAGGCAGAGGAGGGAGTTATATAATTTGGCTGCTCTAGTTAAAATATTATTACTTTTTTATATATTCAATACCTCAACTATCGGGTTATACTGGGAGAGTGACGTACTTATTTGTCTCATCAATCTGTAAAGATCTGATGCTCTAACTGGTGTTGAGAGCGGTATTAATCTTAAGACCAACGATACTGACGCAGTACTCATTGACTTGATGGGCATGTAGCTCTCATCCAGCCTGAATGGGGAGCCTGAAACTACTTCCTTAATTGTTTGGAGTATCTCGTTAATATTTAGGTACTCATGCGATGTGACGGTCAGCTCTAGAAATATACTTGGGTTAAATTCTTTGATGAGAGAGTTCACGAGCACGGAATTCGCTATATATATCTTATTGCCGTAGACATCCTCAATAACAGAGTTAAAGGGCTGTATTTCGGTTAGTCTACCCCTAATTGGGCTACTGTAGTTAGGTAAGTATACTTCAATCCAGATTCCCTTAGCGTACCTCTGAAGCTGTATTGTTATGAATGCTGTGAACTCCTTAATCTCATAGTAGAACATTATAATAACTAACAATCCAATAACCGTCACTATTATGTACGGGGTCAATGATGCTGTTATTGTGTGTACAACTACTACAGCGACAACTATGACTACTAGGATGTCCAGTATACGTGTAAGTATCATTCTAGTACCTGTTGATATGAGCCCTCTCCTAACAAGCGTTGAGACAAACCACGCGACTAAGTACCTAATTAAAATTACAATAACTATGAATATTGCTATGTTAATTAAAGTACCCAGCGGGATATTACCAAATAACTCACTTAATGCGTCGAGGGCGGTCGAATTAGACATCATCCTACCCCTTGAAGAGCTTTAAGACATCTGTCGTCTTTGTCAGCACTATGAGCTGATACCCATTTAGGAGCCTCAGATTCTTTTCTGGGGGCCTCAGTGAGCTCCCGTCGAATACGAGTATGATCTTTATATCCTCAGGTAGATTAAGCTCTTCAATCTTCTTATTCACTACCTTATCGGTCTCACTTATCGTTATCCTATACATCTTATACTCATCGAACTCAGCCAGTAGTGTGGGTGCGCTAATAGATTCAAGGAAATTTCTAACTAGGTCGGCAATTATTGAGGGTGAGGTTATTGGGACACCAAGGCCTAGCTCCCGAATTAATTCTGCAACTCTCGGATTTCTGACCCGGGCTAACCTGAAGGGTATTCTATAGAGCTTAGCTATGGTCAGAGTGAAGATATTTACTTCATCCCTATCAGTTAGTGCAAGAACGACATCGAGTTCAGACATGGAGATGTCGGTGGTGTAGACAGATGCGTCCGTCGCATCCTTATTAATTACTAGCACATCATACTTGCTGCTTATGTCGGTGCACCTCGACGTATTCTTCTCTACTATGACAACTTGATTGCGCTTCAGATCAATTATCCTAAGCAACTCCTCAGTTACGCTACCGCCCCCGACTATCAGTATCTTCATGCCCTAAAACACCCATGTCATTCTAATGCTTTAACTAGGAGCATTAATACTTTACCCTAATTAAATTCCTTAATTACGAGGTTCTGTATTACATCATTGACTGAGGCCTTGATAGGGCTAGAATCTTCTTGCCAAATATTAGTGAAGCTAGGAAAATTAGGTGAAGGTACTCTAGTCTCCCTAAAATCATTAGAGTCATTATTGTTAGCTTAACCCCCGCAGGGGCAGTAGGTGTAACTATCCCAACACTCAGTCCAACACAACTAGCTGCTGAGGCAGCTTCAAATAGTGAGTCAGTTAGTGTGTAGCCGTACGAAGATATTAAAATTGCTCCCGCCATTATGGCTG
>QMWS01000080.1 GCA_003661745.1 Thermoprotei archaeon
TGCTTCACAACCGCTGACTACTTCGATCCTTGCATGATTCTCAGGAGAGGCCTAACTTCCTCTACGTACGGGCGCGCCCACACGGAGCTAATGAATTCCTCAGGCCTCATTACTGCCCTAAGCTCGCCGCCCTCAATGTAGGCCACCCTATCACCTAGTAGGACTGCCTCAGCGAGGTTATGTGTAACGTGGATTGCTGTGAACCCTAGCCTCCGGTGCAGGTCCTTAAGGAACTCCCTCGCCTTAGCCCTCAGCCTAGGGTCTAAGCTGGCGGTTGGCTCATCAAGGAGCAGGAGCTTTGGCTCAATGATTAAGGCCCTAGCAAGCGCGACCCTCTGCTGCTCACCTCCAGACAGCTGGCCCGGCTTCCTATCGAGCAAGCTCTTAATCTCTAGAATCTCAGCGAACTCCTCAACCTTCCTACGGATCACCCCCTCGTCAACACCCCTAACCTTCAGCCCATACGCTACATTCTCGTATACGGTCATATGAGGGAATAAGGCATAGTTCTGCGGGATCAGCGCGAACCCCCTCTCCTCAGGGGGCTTGAGGGTCACGTCAGCACCATCAACTACTATCCTCCCTTTAGAGGGCTTCAGGAACCCCGCTAGTGTATATAGGAACACCGTCTTACCCACGCCGCTAGGCCCCATAACGACTAAGTACTCGCCACTACCTATCTCTAGATAGGGTATAGTGAGCTTAAACGTGCCTAGAATCACCTCGAGATCCTCAACAGCGATCATTTCCTCAACACCCACCTCACCACCACGAATAGGCATAGTGATAGGAGTACTAGCGGTATGGACAGGGCGATTGCGTAACTTAAGCCGAATGAATTAAACCACTCTATAACTAGTACGTTTACCGTCTTCGGGTAGTAAGCCACAATGAGTATCGCACCTACCTCACTCATCGCCCTAGCCCATGAAAGTATGGACCCCACGCACACACTCCTAGCCACTAGAGGAAGCGTTATTGAAGTGAAGACTTTAGCTTGACTTGCACCTAAGCTCCTAGCAACTAACTCCAGCATAGGGTCAAGCGACTCTATCCCTACCTTCACCGTATCTACTAGAATAGGCGCTGACACGAAGGCCATCGCAGCTACAATGCCCCAGAAGCTGTCGTCTACTGCTAGTCCTAGCCTACTGGTCACGGGCCCGAAGATACCTCCGCGCCCATAAGCCGTTAAAATCATGATACCTGCTACCGCGTGGGGCAGCATTAGCGGTACATCAAGCAGCCCCTCTATAAAGTACTTCCCCCTGAACTCCTTCCTAGCTAGCACATACGCTAGTGGGACACCTAATGCTAGGAGTACGAGCGTAGAGGTGATGGACGCCTTAAGCGTTGTTAGCAGGGCTGACCAAGCCTCTGACGCGAGCATCGCGTTCGTGAAGAGCGACTCCTGAATTACTTCGGGGTCAGCCAGCAAGAAAATAGCAGCTATAGGTGCGAGGAGGAAGAGTATGAGGATTGAAGCTAGCCCTGATACTAGCACACCAAACTTCTCAAATCTCCTCATTCTACCCTTCAATCCTGACGTACCCCTCAAGCTCTTCCGGAACGCTTCCATAGCCGAGAGGCTCCTTCAGGAACGGCTGCCCTAATGACTCAAAAATTTCCCTTCCGTCCGTTATGAGCAGCTCGACGAACTTAATAGCTAGGTCGGGGTGCTCAGCATTCTTAGGTATTGTCACGCCATAAACTATTGGTGCCATAGGTATCTCCTTCTCCTCATCGGTCCCTACGAGTATGTGGATAACTACCTTACTATAGAATTCGCTGTAGCGCGGATCCTTCAGATTCACCTTCGGCGGCAACTCAATGTACTTTAGCCCGTGCTGGACAGCGACACTCTTGTACTCGAATGCGTAATCTAACGCACCTGCTTCAAGCAGAGCCACTAGATCGATTTCCTTAGGCCTCACAACTAAATCCTCGGACGTCACCTTCAGGACTGCTGGGACATATACGTGTAGGACCTCACCTTCCGCACTCACGTTTATATTTGTCTTCTTAAGTACTAAGTCCTCTAGTATGCTGTGGTTGCTATAGTACAGGCTCGCTAAGGCAATTACCCCAACCGACCTGTAGCCGCACGGGTCCTTATTCGGGTTCGAGAACCCGTACCTAACGTCAGGTCTTGCAAGTATTTCGAACCACTTACTCGGATCCTTGAGGAGTTCGTCAGCGTACTTAGACTTGTCCGTAAAGGCAATGACTATCTCATTAGATGCAAACGCGATGCACCAATCAGCGTACTCAGGGATCATGAACTTCGGTATTAACCTGTAATCAGCTACACCTACAACATCACACACTTTCTTTAAGTCAGTTACCTTCCTAGCAGCCATAACGCTACCGCTAGCTTCTATGTGGACATCAACACCATACCTACTCTTAAATACCTCAGCCACGTGCTCAAAAGGTATCTTAAGTGAGCCAGCACAGAATATCTTGAGAAGCCCACTACTAGGGGTTGCGCTGGCCGCGCCACCGGTGGTGGACGGGGTTGTTGAAGTATGTGAGGTACTGTCGCTAGTTTCTAGCGGGCTACTTACAGCACCATGAGCTCCTTGAGTACTAATGTAGTTAATGTAAGCTGCTACACCAGCTACAGCAATAACTACGATAACTACTAGAGCTAGAGACTGGAGCTTCATGTGCTGCGCCGAAAATATATGTAGGCTTAGGTAAAAAGCGTTATCTCTTTACCGATAACGGATAACCTAGTGACCTAGCATTGCTTGCATGCTAGGAGAACACATATTGCTGTACCTGTATAGAGCGCAATTCACCCACATCGAATTTCAGGTAGTGCGGGGCGAACCATGCCCTCCTCATCTCTCCTCATTCCTGCTGCCTTGAATGGCAGTAGATAATGAAGCAATAGGACAACAGTTCATATACGATACAATTCCTAAGATCAATAGACTTAATAATTGATGAAGTAAAAGAGCGAACACAACAATATTTGACGTAAATGAGGACGCCGCAAACGAGATAACTGCTGAATCAAGCGAGGCATCTCAGCCGTTACTAGATTCCTCTACAGCAAGTACCGCAATCACCACAATTTCCAATAGTACCTATACTACGCTCACCATGGCTGCCTCCTTCCAAAACCATTCTAAGCAGTACACTATGATTAACAACGCAATGCCATATACAGCATAGCATTTAGAAGAATCAGACATAATACAGTTTTTCATTAATTTGTTTCGAGATCGTTCTCCTTCTACTTGCTTCTCCTTAAATACATTACACATTCTATTTGCTGCTGATTCTCATTAGGTAGTCTCTGTTTATACTTGATCATAGTCATACTTGATTCAGGTAAAAATTTTTTATACTTTCATATATGGTTAGTTTTTATGCATAGAGAATTCAGTAGTACTGTGGGGGTGTTTCCCTGGTTGGCTGAGGGTATGGAGATAGTCTGGTATACGGTTATAGCTTATCTTGCTGCTATGCTTGCTATAGGAATATATGCTTCGAGGTACATTAAGACAACGACTGACTTCCTATTAGCCGGTAGGAGGCTAGGAGTACTATTGGCAGCTGCTACTCTAGCAGCAACACACTATGGTGGCGGATTTGTCTTAGGTGGCGGCTCTTGGGGTGTTAGCTATGGTATTGGTGGCTTCTGGTACGGCTTTGCTTGCGGCGTAGGACTACTAATACTAGGTCTCTCATTTGCTAAGCTATCGAGAGCTCTAGCACTGTACACTGTACCGGAGATCCTCAATATGAGGTACCGTTCTGGTGCTGTCCAGGCATTAGCAGCACTACTATCACTTCTAGCGTTGATAGGTATTATTGGTGCTCAAGTATGGGCTGCTGGAGCTATATTTGAGGCTATGGGGTTACCTGGGCTCCAAGGCTCTATTCTAGCAACTATAATATTCATAGCGTACACAGCTATCTCCGGCTTATGGGCTGTAACACTTACTGACTTCGTACAGATACTGATTGGTAGCTTAGGAGTAATTATTGCTACAGCTATGGCTGTCGGAGCTGCTGGTGGTATTGGAGGTATTATGTCGAAGATAGAGAGCTTACAGGCTAGTGGAGTAGCACTACCTCAATCAGCAGACGCGTACATGAACCCATTCTCTCCTGGAGGCCCCGTTATAGTGTTAACTCTTGTAGCAACCATTATGTACACGCTAATAGGCCAAGATTTCTACCAGAGGCTATTCGCTGCTAAGGATGAAAAGACCGCTATGAAGGCTGCTATTGCTTCCGGAATATTCCTTATGGTAATAGCGTTCATACCGCCACTAGCTGGTATGGCTGCACTAGCCCTTAGCCCGACACCCAACAAAGTCATCGCATCACCA
>QMWS01000081.1 GCA_003661745.1 Thermoprotei archaeon
AATATCACTATATCGCCAACTCTAACAGGCCCTTTGATATTTCTGGTTATTATTCTTCCCTTATCCCTTCCTTCTAGCACCCTAACTCTAACCTGAGTTATTTCGCCGGTAACGCCAGTGCGGCCGACAATTTGTATGACCTCAGCAGGAAAGCCGAATTCCTCAATAACGTTTACTTGAGGCTGACTTACATCGATTTTTTTCCTCTCTTCACTCATCTCCTGACCCAGGCATCAATATCTAAACTCCTAATTAAGTATTTTGTTCGTGTAGTAAGAATAAAGTAAAACTTTAAAGAGCTAGTTTCCTCTAGAAGAGGGGCGATATAGGTATGCCTAAGGTACATAAATGCTCGTTCTGTGGTAGCGAGATACCGCCAGGCACAGGGATGATGTACGTTAAGAATGACGGAACTGTACTGTGGTTCTGCTCTAGTAAGTGCTTTAAGTACTTCAAGATGGGTAGGGACCCAAAGAGGCTGCCGTGGACTAAGATGTACCTAGGTAAGAGGGCCTAGCAGTGGTGGAGAGGACCCTCCTTATAATAAAGCCTGACGGGGTTAGGAGAGGGCTTATAGGGGAAATACTTAGGCGTATTGAAGCGAAGGGCCTCCGAATAACTAAGCTAAAAATGTTGAAATTAAGCCGTGAGTGTGCTGAGCAGTTATACGATATACATAGGGGGAAACCCTTCTTTGAAGGGCTAATAAGCTTCATGACCTCAGGCCCGATAGTTGCAGCTGTTATTGAAGGTGATGACGCAGTTAATGTCGTAAGGCTACTCGTAGGTCCTACAGACGGGAGAAAGGCGCCGCCAGGCACCATAAGAGGCGACTATGCCCTCTCTATTCGCGAAAATGTAGTTCACGCAGCGGATAGTCCTGAAAGGGCCGAGTACGAAATTTCAGTTGTATTCGATATTAAGTGCAGCGTTGAGGAGTAGAGACAATAATTTATTGTTCTTAGCCAATTACGTCTTACTGGATCTGCCTTCTAAACTCTTGAGCTTTAGAAGTAGTGCTAGACCAAATCCCTTCTCTTTTCGTTGCTTGATCTTAATTATCTCCTTAATCAAGGGTATCATATCTGAAGTAATGTAATTTCTAAATTTCGTTAATACCATATCAAGGTCTCTTTCACTAGGGTCTGTATAGAGGACGTCGCCCTCACCAAAGTGTCTCCCAACCATTACATTACCCCTTATTGATATAGCAACCTCGTCGCCCTTGTGTGCTTCATTTAATGGTTTACCCCTACTCTGTATCTGCATTATCTCGCCGAGTCTGCGTCCATCGGCCCGCATAAGCGGATACCCCGGTCTGATGATACCTGCTAGAACCTCAATACCTACTATAGCAGGGTCGCTCCTCCTAAACACACATCCTGGCAATACCTTAATCTTGCCAGGGAAGACTGTTCTTTGCATCTCGTAGAGTAGTTCCTTTTCTTTTTCCGTTTTAACCCAGTCTTCATATGCCTCAATGAGCCTATAGATTATTGAATCACTAAATATCTTCACATTCTCCTTAATTGCTAGTTCCTCAGCATCCGGTAAAGGCTTAACATTAAAGAGTAGGATAACTCCTAAGTACCTATCCTCGCGGGCTACGATGGAAGCCTCAATAACTTCTCTCTTCGTTAATGGTCCAACGTCAGCCAGCCTTACTGGTATACCTCTGGATTCCAGAGTAGTAATTAGTGCCTCAAGAGTTCCTAACGTATCAGCCTTTACCACGACACCCTTTATATCCCTCTTAAACCTGACTTGTGTTACTTCCTCCGTGACTTTCTTAACGTACTCTTTCACGGCGGCCTGCTCTGGGACAACATATAGTGGGGCACCAGCTATAGCTCCCTCTAATTCAGGTGCTGAAATGCGCACGCCAGCCGCTGCAACAACCTCATCAACATTAATAAATGCCGATTCAGCGACTCTCATTTCCTCAAGAGGCCTGGGCATAAGCAGCGCCCTAACCTTAGTGACGATGGGTTTTTCAATACCTCCAACAACTATTGTGTCGCCTTTCCTGATAATGCCATCATAAATTATTACATCGATGCACGTCCCCAGGCCGTGAATCTCCTTCACTTCGAGGACTACGCCCTTAGCTGGTCCTTCGGTAAACATGATCCTTTTAGTTAGATACTTCTGGGTTATGCCAGCTAGAACGGCTAGAAGTTCGGGAATTCCTTCACCTGTCTTAGCGGAAACAGGAACTATGGCGATAGCCTTTGTGAAGTCCTTAATTCTATCGAATCTTTCTGCAGGAATGCCTAGGCTTGAGAGCTGCCCTATTATCATGTATACGCGTCTCTCGAGTTCCTCAATAACCCTAGGGTTCTGTTTCTTAATAGTAAATAGGAACGGCTCGTTCGGGTTGGGTCTCCACCCATAAATCCTGTCTATCTTATTAGCAGCAACAACAAAAGGCACTCTTCTACTCTTGAGAATCTCGATGCTCTCTATGGTCTGCCTCTTAACACCCTCCATAATGTCTATTACTAATATAGCGAAATCAGCTATGCTGCCACCTCTTCTCCTTAAGTTGCTAAACATCTCGTGTCCAGGTGTATCTATGAAGAGAAGTCCAGGTAACTTTAACTTAATGGGAAATAGTGATTTAAGTGGCTCAGTTATTTTCTCAATTACAGAAAGTGGGACTATTGAAGCACCTACGTGCTGCGTCATCTCGCCAGGCTCTTTCTTCACTACGGCTGTCCCACGTATCTTATCAAGTAGCGTTGTCTTACCGTGATCTACATGGCCTAAAACTACTACTATTGGTGACCTAAGCTTCGGTGCCCCTTTACTACTCACTAATCTCACCTAAGCGTATTAGTTTGGTTTTAAGTTAATTAATGGTTTAGTTTTTGTTTTTGCTTAAGTTAAGTGTAAAATTAATCCAGCTGCCCGTCGCGTTATATTTCTAACCTATCTGATACCTTAGAACAGCTACTATGCCGCCAAATGTCTTCTTTATCCATACGTAGTCGGGGAGCTTCTCGTCTATCACATAAACTTCGGCACCTTTCTTCTTAGCTTTCTCTATTATCTCCTCTAGCCTTGGGTGATCGGCTATAATTATCAAATACTTGACGGCACCCATCTCTAGTGCATCCATAATGTCTCTTTCACCATATATGGCTAAACCATCGTCCTTAGCTAGGTGATAATTGAATTCCTCAATAGCCTTATACGTCCTTATGTAAGCGTGATCCTTAATTATCTCCTCAGCCCTTAGGACGAGCTCGCGTAGGCCAGGTTCCCCTTGACTGCTTACGTCAATGAGTTTGCTTATTATTAACTTCTGAAGCCTGTAGTCGAGGTAGTTGTCCTTCACGAAGCTCAATTTAGTGTACCCAGGCCCTCCGACTAAGATACCTCTCAGCTTACCCTGCTCTAGCAGTGGTACGAAGTGTGCATTTGCCTTCTCAGCTACACGCTTGAAGAACTCCTTTGTCATCTCCTCAATTATCCTGTCAAATCTCCTCTGGGACCAGCCGCCTCTACTGTGTTTACTTGGCACGTAACCCTCTATTTCCTCTAAGACCATTACGGTGTTACCTTTGAGTAATCCTATTGTTGCTTCATCCCTCTCTATTACTATTAGCCCGTAAACGTCCTTCTCCTCTATTAGATCCTCAAGAAATTCTGTATGAAACCACTTGTCTGTTCTATAGAAGTAGATGTTGATCGGTTCAGGCGGCTCAAATATTAACGTGATAAAGTCTCCGGTCTCCTCATTTTCTCCAGCAAATACTACTAAACCATTGGGTGGGACCTTATTTATTCTCAGTAACCTATCAATAGCTGCTGAGAGAGCTGTCTGAACTCTCTCTCTCGTACGCTTTAGCTTAATGTTCTCAGTTATCGAGTACTCTTGCCTTAACATATTAACTACATCGCTTATCGGCCTTCCAGGCGGAATATACAAGCTCAAGAGTGTTGTGGCCCGTGCCTTCCACTTCTTTAGCTCTTTAACTATCTTTCTCAGCTCCTCTTTACTCACTCTATACTCACTAAATATCGATCACCAAAAAGTGTAGTAAGACTTAAGGGTTTTTAAGTCATTAAGTAGAGTTCATCTCAAGTCAGGGATTAGGTCACGAGTTTAAATTATAATACTGGCAGAGCTTATTACAGGGTTGTGTTTTGAAGAGGCTCGTGGTGTACGTCGGGTATGATTACAGAAGTGCTTCATTAGTTAGGAGGGTTATGAACCTTAGAGAGTTCTTTGATGATGTCAGAATAATTTATGTCCCAGATTATGACGATAAAGTCCTAGAGGATCTTTCAGTGCCGACGGTTGTTGTTGAGGAAGTGCCAGCTTAAAAC
>QMWS01000082.1 GCA_003661745.1 Thermoprotei archaeon
ACATCGAAGTTCCATAACTCTGTCTCCACATGGGGGCCTTTCATTTCCTTAAATCCCATGGTGATAACTACGTACCTAACGTACTCAAGGAATTGTATGTATGGGTGCTTCCTGATAGGCACTACCTTAGGTACATCAATACTTAAGTCGAACTTCTTAAACTCAGCATTCTTCCACAAGCCGCTCGATATTATCTCGGGTGTTAGTTTCGTGATTATTACTGCCTCCTTTATAAGGCCCTTCGAGTACAGGTCTAGGACCTCCTTAGGTAAGTCTACATAAATTTCCTTGACTTCCTCGACTACAATAAAGCCTCTTCTCCTGAGGTTGCGAATCCAGTCAGGTATTTCTTCAGTTATTAGTGGGGTCACAAGGTTGCTTAACTTGATCTTTAACTCCCTAACGTGCTTCATGAATCTGTCTACAGCCTCCTTATCTCCTGTGTACTTAATTACACCTCTAGATACTGAAATCACTGAGAGCTTCCTGAGGATACCCATAGCTGCGGAAAACTCATTACTCTCTAGCCCACAAACAGTCCTCAACTCACTTATAGGTACCTCCTTCCCTAAGCTCTTAACTACCTCAAATAACCTCTCCTCAGGCAACCCAACCTCTAAGTACTTTCTGCCTAAGTCCGTCACTCTAATGCTGTAAGCCCTTCGCCGCGATACGCTAACTAAGTTCTTGCTTGCTAACTCCTCTAAGTCCCTCATTAAGTCGCTTACTCTCTTACCCAGCTTACCAGCCAGTACGTCAACACTTAGTCTCCCCCCAGACTCAGCTAATACCTTAACTATTTTATACTGCCTCGGCGGTAACTTCACCTCAGCATCACTCATAACGTTATACCTTATCTAAAGAGAATAGATTGCTTTTTAAATTTAGCAATAGCAACAGTTACATAATTACCTTATAATTCTATGATTTTATGTTAAGGTTATTGTTTCATTTCCTAACTTCGTAAACTAGGTGACTTATCTCAGGGAGTATTAGCTCATTTAGTGCTAACTCTACAGCGTCTTTAGACCCGGGTGTTGCGAATATCAATGTCTTCCCGCTTAGGCAGGCCATAGCCCTCGTAGCTAGTGCTGCAGCACCGTACCTTCTGAAGGTTAAGTACCTAAACAGCTCACCATATCCTGGAATCTCCTTAGTGCAAAGAGGCTTTATAGCGTCCACGCTTACGTCTCTGCTACTTAATCCAGTACCTCCAGTTACTAACACTACATCGCACTTATCTAGGAGGGAGCTCACTATCTCCCGTATTTTAGATTCATCATTAGGTACGACAGTAGCGTGTACTAGCTCATGACCTTTACTCAAAATAAGCTCTCTTGACAGCGGTGTTACCTCGTCTCTCCTCTCACCTCTCACAACGCTGTCACTAGTTACTACTAAGCAGAACCTGACCTTAATTTTTGAGGCCTCAGCCCTGTGCTCCCAAATGGGCAATAAGTACTTCACCTCGGTTGCTTACGGAATTCCTCAACAATGTCATAGCCGTAAATCTTCTTGAATAACCTCCTACCTTCTTCAGTCATTTTTGTTGGGTCCCATGGCGGATCAAACACTAAGTCGACTTTTACGTCCTTAACGCCCTCGATTTTTGAAACAGCATCAGTAACTTGCTGGACTATTACGTAAGCTATCGGACACATTGGTGACGTAAGCGTCATCTTAATGTATACCACACCACAAGATACATTGACCTCATAGACTAGCCCCAAGTCCCATATATTGATCGGTATTTCAGGGTCATAGACGTTCTTCAGGACCTCTACTACCTTATCCTTTAGTTTCTTATCATTATCACCTACTTCGGACACCATGAAGCTATTCACCTTAGGTATTCTATTGTTACCAAGATATTTATATATGACATAGTAACATGAGGTGTGCTCCAAAAGTACCTTGAGAATTTACTCCAGCCTAACTATCCTCTCTGCTAGCCTTATTAGCTGTAGGTGCCGATAACTCGGCAATCAGTGACCTAACGCTCAAGCCCAATAGCGTAATGAACACCGCGAATATTACGTACCCTCCAAATACGTATATTACTCTGGAGATGATGCTCATTGCTGCAGCTTCATCAAGGTTTATGCCCAGGTGCGAGAGAATACCAGTTTGAATAAACTCATATATACCTAGCTGCCCTGGAGTCACTATAGGGAATAGCCAAAGTATCGCGTAGATTGTATCGAAAGTAAGTAATGACACAGGCAGCGTTATGTGCGTTCCTATGAGTGAAGCAGTAAATATTCCGTAGAATCCATTAACTAATCTCTCAAGTATAACAAACATGAATGCTATCAAAATAAAGGGTACCGCTCTCCTAATCCTAATTAATTTCTCTATGTAGGCATAAGAGAGCCCCTCAAAATCATACCCAAACCTTCTACCGTACCTGTTGAGTAGTTTCTCTATCCTCTTAGATGCAGGCACTAGACATAGTGCTGCATTCATGCTAAGCAGTATTGCAGCTGGAATGAGTAAGCCTAGGCAAGTTGCTAGCGATGCCTTAATGGCTAGCAGCGAGATAACCGTTACAATTATTATTCCTAGTGAAGTCAGTACCCTATGTATTAGCAGTGAGGCGATTGCCTCCTCCTTAGATAAGAGCCTTAGCTTAATAGCCAGAAGTATCTTAACTACCTCGGTAACACCTCCAATAGGGACTATGACCTCGAAAAAAAGCGCAACACCGGTTATCGACAGCACCTTAACGTAATCTACCTTCCTGAGCGCATATATTACGAAAAACCACACGGTAGCGTGTACAATTGACACCAGTATCCTCAGCAATAACGCCGTGAATGCATCATTGGGATTACCATGAGCTATAATGTCTACGAACCTTATGAAATTCCCTTTGTACACGTATGCAAATATTACTATGTATGCCGCAATACCCACAAGTATACCAATTGCCAGGTATTTCTTGACATTACCAGGCCATCCTACCTCCTTCATCTGAACCTAAACCACACTAGTACTTCAAATATTAATATTTGAGGTATCTACTTACTTTAAAACTACGTAACGTAAAAGAGCGCTCCTTACCGATCTAATGACTTGCTCAGTAAAGTAGCATAGTATTATTGAGCTAGCTAATTACCATTACCGTAAGATGTGAAGATATTACGTAGCAATCAAATTAAAACAATAAAAGCAGCCTCATGTACTGGATAGTGGTTAGAGGATGCTACGAATATCGTGGTGGGGCATATACATACCAAGGAGGGCTGTTGATGTAAATGGAATGAAGCTGCCTGCACCTAGTGATGACGAAGACTCAATTACTATGGCTTACGAGGCTTCGTCACAGCTATTAGGTAGTGTAGAGAATAAAGTCGGTAATGTAGTTGTTGTTTCCGACGATATAGATCACATTAAGTTGGGTGTCCTGCTATCACTTCTAGATCTAAGTGACGTAAGCGCCCACCTCTCTCAGGACTTAATAGAAGCTTTCACACTTATTAATAAAATACCTGAAAATGAAACGAGCATACTAATTGTCGTTAATTCCTCTCCACCTGCTGGTTGCATTACCACAGTCTTCAATGATACCAGTACTCAAGCTAAGGTACTGTTCCTTAAGACGTTAAGTGAAAACCTAACGTTCACGAAGCCGTCTAGCACGAGATTAAATACTTTTATTGACTTAATACATGAAATATTATTGCTGCGTAAGGCGCCTAAGCTACTATCTGACATGCTAAAGGGCATTTCTCTAGAGCCGTCGAAAATATCTTACTTAGCTGGGTCAGCGCCTAAGCTTTCCTATCTACTCAAAGCTGCATCGAGAATAGGGCTACCGTCAAAGTCCCTAGCTATATTAACTAAGCTCTCAGCTACTGGAATCACAGGTAGACTACTTGCCATAATGACGCTCCTCGAGTCAATAAAGTCATCAAGTACCGGTGATAAGATACTATTTGTTATTCTTGAGGAGAGCGGTAGGTTCCTTTCGTCCGTAATCGAGAAGACTTGAGGGTGCCCTGCATGAGTAAAGTATACGTCGTTAGTGTAGGTATGACTAAGGTGGGTAAGTTCTACGATAGATCTATTAGGGACCTAGCAGCTGAAGCAGTATTTAAGGCCTTGGATGAGGCAGGCAATGAGAAGCCCGACGCCATAGTCGTCGGGAACATGCTAAGTAGTTTAGCTGAGCAAGAAAACCTCGCATCACTAATAGCTGACCATACTGGCTTAAGGGGTATTTCGGGATTTAAGGTTGAGAGTGCGTGTGGCTCAGGAGGCGCTGCCTTCTTAGCTGGCTACTCCTTGGTAGCCTCAGGAATTTTTAAGAAAGTACTCGTTGTCGGAATAGA
>QMWS01000083.1 GCA_003661745.1 Thermoprotei archaeon
GCCCCTATTGTCCTTACGCAGTACTTCTAGCTAATATGGTGGCGCTAGAGAGCTTCAAGATGGGTAAGAAGAAAGTAACCACTGAAATAATAGAGGCGTTTGAAAACCCAGACATCGCTGATTTCTACGGTATCACAAATGTTCCAGCAATAGTAGTTAACGATACTCTGGCCTACGTAGGTGTGCCATACGAGAACGAATTTGTAGAGATTGTAGAGAAAATGTGTCAAAGACCGTAAATACAAGCATTAGCGGAGAAACTACATCGCCGTCTTTCACCTTAATTTCGTAATCAAATGGCCCCTTATGTAGCGATAAGAGAAGAGCATTAGGAGCAATATAATTCTAGTATTCACATCTCTTACAGTCACCTACAGTGCCCTCAGGTAGCGAGAATCTTGCTATTCTATATTTCATTCCTAACCTCTTTGCTGACGTCCCTGAACTACCTCTAACAATTTGGTTGCCTATACTAACCTCTCCCTCTACTTCCTCCTCGGCTTCGCTCACCACCTCTTCCCCTACTCCCTCTTTCAGCATCTTCTTCGCCATCTTTATGCCGAAGTGTATAACCTGCCTTGCTTTACTTCTGTCTCTATATATTGTGATTCCCTTACACCCGAGCTTCCACGCAAGTAGGTATACTTCTTCAACGTCTCTCACTGAGGCCTCATACCTCATGTTAACAGTCTTACTCACACCTGCATCAACCCACTGCTGCCAGACCGCCTGGTGAAGGACGTGCCATTTAGGCTCAATATCGTGAGCTGTCCTGAATAGTCTTCTCAGTGGTTTAGGAATAAATGGATTATCTGCTATCGTTCCCTTCTCGGCTATTGCCTTAATTACCTCTGGCTCATCCAAGCCGTATCTTCTCAGGTAATCTAGGAATAACCTGTTTACTTCAATAAACGTACCAACAGTTACTACTCGAGCGTATGCCAAGGCAAACACTGGCTCGATGGATGATGATGTGCCAGCTATTATTGAGATTGTTCCTGTCGGTGCTATTGATAGTAATGTAGCATTTCTTAAGCCGTACTTTCTCATTAGCTTTTCGACTATACTCCAATCCACTGGAGGCCTACCCTTAATTAGCTTCTTAACCTTCTCTGAGGGCTCCTCAATAATACCAGCTACTTTAGTTATGTCACTAAGGCTCATTGCTGTGTACCAGTACGGCCTATAGAGCTTAGCATTCCAAGCAGGGAAGGTGCCCTTCTCCTTCGCCAATTCAATGCTAGCTAAATACGCGTTGTACGCTATCCATTCAGCTATGTAGTACCCCAGGTATACAGCATCTACTGAGTCATATGGGATCCCTAGCTTTATCAGCATGTGTGCCCAGCCCATTACTCCTAGACCTATTTTCCTACTTCTCTTAGCTGCTACCTCAAGCTGCTTAATGGGATACTTAGACACACTAATTACGTTATCAAGGAATCTTACCGCAATCTTAACGTCTCTAGCCAAACCCTCCCAATCTATAGAACCATCCTCACCCACATACTTCTCCAAGTTGATACTACCTAAGTTACAGGACTCCCACTCAAGGAGAGGCTCCTCGCCACACGGATTACTCGCCTTAATCTTACCTAGGTACCATACTGGATGTCTCCTGTTTATAGTGTCTATGAAGAGTAGCCCCGGATCCCCTCCCTCCCAAGCAGCGTGAACTATTTCCTTAAATAACTCACGAGGATCTACATACTCTGTTATAGCACCCTCAGCTTTAGCTATAGCTAATGCCTCATCCCAAGTAATTATTTTTGACTTATCAAGTGATATGGATCCTCCATTGGCTTCTAACTCATCTATTAATATCTCCTGAACCCACTCATCATCTATGTAGTGCCTAGCCCATGCTATCGCATACTTTCTTGAGTCATTGCTTCCATCGACGGAAGTCTTTCTCGGGTTAATCAGCGGCACTAACTCTCCTGTCTCTAGAGCTTTCATGAAGTAGTCATACATACCTACGGAGATATTAAAGTTCTGTAGGTACCTATCCTTAAACTTACCTGTCTTAGCTTTAATGAACTTCCTTATGTCTGGATGCCAGATATGAAGAACACCCATATTAGCTCCTCTTCTTCTTCCACCCTGCTTTATCACCTCGGTATTTATGTCAAATATACGCATAAACGATAGTGGCCCTGAAGCAACCCCTGCTGTTGAGGCTACTATATCACCCTCAGGCCTCAGCTCACTAAAGTCGAAGCCGGTCCCTCCTCCCTGCTGGAATATTATTGCCTGAGCTTTCACCGCATCGTATATTCCTTCGCCGTCCTCCGTTACCATTGAATCCCTTACCGGGAGGACAAAACAAGCTGAGAGTATACCTAATTTTGTGCCTGAATTCATTAGCGTCGGTGAGTTAGGAACAAACCTTAAGTCTGAGAGCACTTCATAATACACCTTGGCCCAATAGTCTCTGTCAGTCTGTTCAGCTGACGCAATATGCTTAGCAACACGCCAGAAGAGCTGATTAGGCGTCTCTGTAAATCTACCTGTTCTCGGATCCTTAAGTAAATATCTTAATTGAAGCACCCTCAAGGAGAAATATGATAACTTTATATCGACCTCGTGAAAGGTCTCCCACTTCCCCTTGCCGAAGACGTCATTATATATCCTGGAAAGCACATACGCCGAAGCAGCTCTCTCAAACTTAGGTTCTTCAACTATCTTACTAATAAATATTCTCTCTACCCTATCTGCTATCTCAGTACTCTTAATTTTCGGCTTATTCAGCTCACTCAGCTCACTAATTATTTTCTCAAAGACCTCATCCATGTAGCTGAGTAGGTCAGCATATTCGAGAGCTTTGGCTATTGATTTCCTGAGCTTCTCTAACTCGAACCTCTCCTCCCTGCCATCACGCTTGATTACTATAATATTCTCAAGCTGCACCCCTAAGACACCGTAGACTTACTGATGAAGCTGGTTAAATATTGCAACTCATGGTGTTTAAGTAGCCAGCTAATTTATGAGGGTAATACCGTATTCGATACAGTAACATTACTTAGCTTTAGCCTTGAAAAGAGTGTTACTACTCTTTAAACATTAAAAACATGTAAGCTTGATAAAGATTAACCTCATATTGCCTTAAACTTGCTGTACCAGCTCTCGTAAACCTTAACTAGGTCCTCACTGACACTCGGCTTTCTGGCCTTAAGCACTTCCATAAAGTCCTCCCATGTTATTGCTCTTGCCTCACCTATACCGCGGTTCTTTTCAAATAATTCTTTAACGGTCCTGAGATGTGCCGCCATAACTATATCCTTAATATCGCTTCCTGTGTAACCCTCTAGCACGTCAGCTAATTTATTGAGATCTAAGTCTGGTGCTAGCTTAAGTTTCTTTGTATAGAGCTTAAGTAGCTGGACACGCGCTCTCTTATCAGGCAACGGTACATATATTCTCTTTTGGAACCTCCTTATGAAGGGTTCGTCTAGCTTCCACGGCTTGTTAGTTGCTGCTATGACATATATGAAGTGCTTCCTACTCTTATCAGGTAAGCCATCCATTTCTTTAAGGAATTGATTCCTTACTCTTACTTCACCACCAATTTCGCTAGCATACGTACCGAGCAGTGAATCCACCTCATCTATGAATATTATAACGGGCTTACCTGACTTTGAGTACTCACGTGCTTTCTTAAATATAAGTGCAACCCTTTTCTCAGCCTCACCAAGCCACTTGGACATTATACTTGCTGCGTCAACCTGTATGAATATACTATCTATTTCATTAGCTACTGCTGCAGCAAGTATCGTTTTGCCACAGCCAGGAGGGCCAAATAGTAGGATCCCCCTCGGCCATCCTAAGGGAAATAAATCCGGCCTCTTTGTCGGATATATTATTGCTTCTTTTATTGCTTCCTTAGCATGCTCTAGGTCGGCAATATCGTCAAAAGTAACCTCTGGCTTTTCCTTAATTATCAGGTCTTCTACTGAGATGTCTGAGGTTGACGCACCATGAACAGGTAGCATGGAATTCCTTAGGTCTTCTAGATCTGCTATCCTCTTTTCGTAGTGCTTTATCCACTCCTTATACACCGTTACTAATCCGTTATCGGGGTAAAGCTGAATTATCTTCTTCAATATCTTTACAGCATTTTTGTAGTATTTTATTGCCTCACCAAAATTGCCTTCCCTGTCATGCCTTACTGCTTGTATGGCATAGTGCCTAGCTATTCCCTCTAGGTACTCTAGTGAGTTGCTCATCCCCCTCCCCTAGGGGTCGCTGTTTAAAATGTTATCTTATTCATTTCCTTTAATCTATTTAGTGCCTCCATTACCTCCTCTTTAGTTACACCTA
>QMWS01000084.1 GCA_003661745.1 Thermoprotei archaeon
AGGAGTAGTTCTCCGTTTTCCATGGTGAAGGGTTTGTCGCCCACAAACATGTTTTTCCATATACTGATGAACTCAGCATTAGCTCCTGTCAATCTTGCAACAAAGCCCGTTCCATGGAGGGATTTGTCGGGATAGGCGCTACTGACTATGAACGAGGAGTTTTCAAGAGGGCTTCTCCCGTAAACTACTGGATCAAGGAAAGCAACTATAACGTTTTTGAAGTCCTGATAGAACTCATCGTAGAGCCCATTCCTTATAAGCTCGAGCATATACTTATACTCCATGTGAAGCCAAATGGATTCGTTTTCTAACCATCCTGGAGTGAATGCTTTTGCTCTACCAATCTCTATTGGCTGATCCTTTAAGGGGGCATTGAGCTTATACATTTTCAGCTTTCTGTCATAGAGGTCGCTCTCTTTGACCTTCCTATAAACTTGTCTTAAAAGCTCCTTATTCTTTAAAATTCTGAACTGCTTGACAATGCCCTCGAGGAAAAGAGGCATTCTTTTTCTCTCAAATCGCAGGATCTTTATCTTCTTGTTTTCTCCAAGCTCGTACTCTACAGGCTCATAGTAGAAGTACATAGGGAGTAAGCCATTGTTCTCCTCCATGGCTTGCTTAATACCAGCCCATAACTTATTACGGAGCATTTTCAAGCCTTCAATGAGTTCTCCAGCCCTTACCTTTACTTCCTTCCCATCAAAACCAAGTTTTGTCCTCTTCCTGTATTCTTCACGAAGTCTTGAGAGATTATCCCAGAGCCAGTGATCTCTCCTCTCATCGTCCCTTTGATTGTATTCCTCGATAAGCTTAAGTTCCCCGCGGTAAAGATCCCAGACCTCCACGGGAATCCTTAACTCTTCATCAGGGAACTCCTCGAAAGCTTTGATTATGAAGTCGAAGAGCCTTATCAGCTCAGCAGTTTCTCCCACAGACGAGCCAAAGAGTCCTGGGAGCCCGTTGAGAGCATCATACCATCCTGGCTTCCCTGCTTCCATCTCTATCCCGATTCCTGCTGGATCAAGAGTTGCAAACTTGATAAGAGCCAGGTTAAGGAGTTTGGTAATAAGGTTTGTCCTATATATCTCTCCTCTTCCCTTTCCTGCTCTCATTACATGCTTATGCTCTTTCCTTGACTCAATCAGTGATTTCTTCTCTTCGTCCTCTGCAAGAGAGTTGTATTGTCTTACCTTATCCTTTTCAATAACGTATCTTTTACTCCTTGGAAGTACAATTACTGAGTTATCATAGTATGTATAGCTATAGTCTTCGAAGAGAAACTCTCTTTTCTTATCGGGGAATATTCCTAGATAGCTTTCTATTAGGTCTAAGTTGTATGTCCAGTGATCGACCCAGTAGCCTTCACCATGGACAGCGTCGAGTTCTTCCTCACAATGCTTAAGGAGCCGCCTAAGGAACTCTTCTTCAGACACCTTGAGCTTAATTCCCTTATCTTCAAGGAACATTATCAGCTTTCCCGGTGTGAAGGGCTTCTTTAAGAACTCAATAAGCGGTTCAGGATTATCGATAAGTTCTTTGAGGAAGTCAGGGTTTAGAGTTTTCAGGCGATATTTCACGCCGTTAATGACGAGTGGGTTGTAACCGTCTGCCTGTATTAAGTTCATGAAGAATCTTATATCGTACTCCCGTATCTCCGGGTGGAAGAAAACGTATTCTCGCCTATTCTGGTTAACGTCTCTATAGTTAGCGTTTCCAGTTGAATAATACTCGGGAGTCATGACGAAGTAATTATAGTCTCTTTCTTGGTCGCCATGCTTCCTAAGGTAGAGGTAGTAGACAAGAGGCTTTTTTCCTTCAAGGACAAGTGGGTATCCGCCCCTAAGAATGTTGTCAAGGTAGCATTGCTTAGCGTATTCATCAAAAAGCTTTGAGGAGGTTTTTGTTAATATATCCTTTATTATATCCTCTATTATAGCGTTGCCTTCAGTATATTTCTGCTCCAAGTATTTTTCATCTGCGAACTTTTGCACGTATTCTTCGAGCACTGTGGTATTGGGCGCATAACCAATTATAGAGTAAAGCTTAACCTTATCTCTCGGTTCGAGTTGAAGCTCTATGGGAGAGAATGCTGAGGGTAGTTTGTTGAAGGTTACTTGTCTTGCTTTAACAAGCTCGCTTAAAGGCTTCTTGATAAAGTTTTCAGGTAGGATCATGGACGTGTCGTTTCCAAAAACGAGGTCTGGGTCAACTATTGGTCTTACTAGTTCGCTCTTTCCATTTCTGTTTACAAAAGATACATAGAAGTTACACTCCTTTAGTTCTTCCACTTTAGGCACGTCTTCTGTTGATGACCTGAGCTTGAAGAAGAGTATTCCCTTTTCAAGGTTGTAGACTTCCATCCACGCCTTTATTGTTGTAAGCATATGTTTTAAGACCCAGTCATTTATACCATAGGGAATAATAAACGGCATACCATCAAGCACTTCAATCCTTTTAGTAGTAGTGGAAATATTTTCTATTGTTACTTTCCTAACGAGAGCCGGTATTCTCTCCTGAGGTATAGTGTAGTAGAGAACATTGATCTTGAGACCAAGTTTCTTGTTAATCTCCTCTATTTCTAACTCGTTTCTTCCAATATACATTCTCTGAACAACACTTTCACCTGAAAGAGTAAAGGGTTCATAAAATCTTCCCTCTTTTGACAGTTTTATAAAAGTCCTAAAGCCATGAGTTCTCACTTTTTGATAAGCCCTGACAGCAGAGTCGAACTCCATAATTGGATGATCCTTGTCTTGTATACCAAAGGAGCTTACACACTGGACTCTGTTAACATAGAATACCCAAAGAGGTATACCCTTTTTCCCAGCTATTCCTGGTAAAAAGCTTGCAAACGGTTTAGAGTAGTTATAGTCCTCTATGAAAAACCTGCCTTTCTCATCAAAGCCATATCCTTTCATACCTCATAACCCATTGAAAAGTTTATCGTAGAAACACTGTACTGTGGTAAAAATCGTGGAAATCTCTTATAAAATTGTGGGAGTAAGAAATGCCTCCAAGTCTAGTCATGGCTCTTTTATCTATGATTTCTTTAGATGTATTCAAAGAAGCGGAGATCCGTGGAGAGACTGCTCACTCATGTTTTCCATATACTTGTTGACTCTCGATCCGGAGATCTCATGGTTCAAATACCGATTGCTGCATTATTTTTCGATATAAAACATATGTTCTTCCCATAATTTATTTAGCAATAGTTCATACTTGAAACCATTATCCAAGGGTAATGCACGGAACTATTGCTGTTAATATTATCTTAACAGCGATTATTGAGAGTACTAATTTTAGTTTCTGGCGAGATAGCTTTGTTGATATTCTCGGGCCCTATATTGCTTTCAATCATTGCCCCTACTAAGAACGATGTTGCCACTGCATAGATTATTTTGTTTAACACTATATGTTTTTATTATTGTCGGTAGTGCTGATGGAAACATTGTAAATACCGAAAGCGCTACTGCCGTATTTGTTGGTAATTTTAGAAAGGCTATAAATAGCGGCATATTTATTGCTCCCCAACCTGTTCTTGTTAAGCATGCTATGAATCCTATTGTTACAGACTTCATTATTGATATGAAGACCCTCCTCAATGCTTGTTGTAGATCTATTTGCGGTTTTCTTGGCATATGGTAACAACGTATTTATCTTATTGAATAGTTGCAAGTTAGAAAGATCGATATTATTAGTTTCAATATTGTTGAATTAGTTGTCTTCATGAAGTATGCTCCCAGGAATGATGCCGGGATCATCCTAATAATATGTGTATTCCTTGTCTTACGGGTATTTTCCTTATTTTAAATAGTTAAGAGGAGCTATTAGTGATGTAAATATTATTATGATTTTGCTTGTCCCTATTGCTTCATTCATACTTAGCCCCATAAAATAGAATATGGGGAACATGAATAAGCCTCCACCAATCTCAGCCATACCAGATATTGTCGATACTATGAAACTAAGAAGTCCCAATACTATGTATTCCAATAATTCTACTCACCGTTCTCCCATTTATTCGCATAATTTCTTAGTATCCAGTAGTTCTTTGATCTTCTTTGCCACCATGTAGGCGATCATAGTACTTATGAGGAGGTCTTGATTCTTGTGCATACTTGGCGTTGCGAGTAAGATGGGGCTTCCATGTAGCGATTTTGGCTGGGAGATTTATCCGCAGGGACTATATTTCCTACTAAAAACTATACACGAGATATAATGGGTTACCCATAATCGTTACTGAAAACGGCATATCAGACAAAGCAGATAAACTCCGTCC
>QMWS01000085.1 GCA_003661745.1 Thermoprotei archaeon
AATTTTTGTTTTGTGTCAAAAAGGAGAAAAGTCGTTTTGAATTTTCCTCCACTTGTATTATTAGCATATTTTAATATGAATATATCCCAGAATTTGAGGTCATATAGAAATGTATTAGAAGGGTCTAGGGAATACTTAGAGAAGAGAATAGCGATACATAATTCTATCGTTGAGACATATCCATTATCATATGTGAAAACTTTCTTTGATGAATACAATTTCTATGACAGGAACATCATCTCAAAAATTCTGTATATGACCCTAGAGCCTATTTGGGAACGGCTTGTCAGGCTTTGGATTGGATATATTGAAGAATGTAACCTATTAGAGGAGATCCTATCGAAGAGCCTTAGTAATCCGCATAATATGAGGATGCTTGTACCTATGAGCAAAATCTATGAGTTTTATGTATTCTATAAAGTTGCTGAAGCAATCTCTAGGATTACCAACACGAAGTTAGATACTGGTAGAGTGAAAACATCTAGAGATCTCAAGAGTATCACTATTGACCTTGGTAATGTCAGGATATACTATAATAAGAGCTTTGAATTTTATTCTCTAAGAGGTATCGTCAATAGGAAATATAGGCCTGACATCATAATCAAGAGTACCAACAAAGCAATAATAATAGACGCAAAATATAAGGAGCTTAAAAATATCGATTCTTACGATTTACATAGACTTCTTTCTTATGTTAAGGACTTCGAGTCACAAGGATATACTAAAGTACATGGCATGCTTGTTGTTCTTGATATGAGTGGCGGGCATAAGCACGGGCTACGGAAAAGTGGGCAATATTCTATCATCGAACTTAAACCCAATAATGATCATTATAAGAGCCTCTATGACCATCTAAAAGAGCTACTAATGTCATAGATTTTATTTCTCTTATATACGAATATTATGGTGACTTTCTAATAATCTCCTCGATGATCCATGCGTACCACACAATGCTTAGTTCTAAGTTTGGGTATATTGCACTGTGTACCCCAATGAAGAATGTAACTGGACGAGAGGATATTTCAACTTTCTCTTTTCTTACTATAGCTGTTGTTGGTTTCGTGAATACTGGAGCACCACTAGTCCCTACATGTAGCTTAGCATCAACTAGGAAGAAAGGATATCCTCTAAACCTAACGCCAAAAGGTGAGGAAAGTGCGGCTCTCCTAGCAATAGGTAGATTATGATGTTCATCATAGAAACCAAGAGGATATCCAAGAACAATGAGATCGTCTCCAGGAACCAAAACGATATCTAAGGGTGGAAAAATATTTTTTGATAGTGGATCTACTAGCCAGTTGTTTTCTGGCTGTACCGGTATAGCTACTATATCTGGGATGGCTCCAATTTGATTATCGAAACTTAGATTAGGATGTTCTATCCAGATAGGCTTGCCATTTTTATAGAGTTGTATCTTTACCTCCCTATTTTTTGTTAAGTCATGTCGATCTATGTGAACCCTAATAACTATGTACTCTGGAAAGTACTGTTTAGTTTCATTAATAATCACATGCCTATTTGTGATCAGATACATGTCTCCCGTAGTTAGATCTTTATAAAAAAATCCAGTTGCATACCCAATCCTTGTTTTTCCACAAAATGTAATAATTGGTGTGACAGAGAAGTACATGTTAGACTCCTCTTGCATATTATCGAATTCTCATAACAATTCGTAAAAATAGTAATCTTAAATTTCTTTCTCATCTCTTTCGAATTATTTCGCGGTTTTCATGGGTAGAAGTAATCCAATTTAATGTTGAGTTTATCCATTTTCTGAGCGGATCGGATTTTCCTAGGTAATCTTTATGCTCGGCCAAAAATTTCTCGCAGAGCTTCTGTTGCTTTACAAATGTACTTTTTCTTCATCCTTTCATCCTTTTCCTCCTTAGTTTTCTGTTTAGCATCAATGAACTCTCTTATTTGGTTCTTAAGCTCGCTCGGTAGATTATTTACTTTCTTACTTAGGTCTTCTAGGAGATCTGCAAGATCTTTGTAACCATAATGAATCGCTAAGCTTTTATCCTTCAAAAGTTTTTGGGATTCCTCGTCGCATGCAAATTTAAATTCAACACCCATCTATTCGAGCACTTCTTCATAGAACCCAAAGTTATTGTTACCATTAGCATTAACAAGAGCTGCATCGAATATGTCAATGGGGATGAATGCTCCTATCAGGAGCTCTTCGTGATAGCCCTCCGCCACTAAGACTTTTCTTGCAAAAAGGATTTGCCTTAAGTCGGGTATCCGCTCAAGCCTCTCCTTCAGTTTTTCGAATTCTTTCAACTCGCTCAACTTAACAGCATATGTTTCTCCATTTCTAATATGAAATCTGATCGTGTTGCCGAAATATTTAGAAGACATAATGTATGGAGAGTGTGTTATTATGATGAACTGGTTATCGGATATGTCATCTGAGCCAGTAATGTGTTGAAATACTTTCTTTTGCAATGTCGGGTCGCAATTTACGATCTGTCGGGCCAATTGATTGCGGTTTTGTGCCATCTAGTTCTCCTAGCCGAAATCATTTTTAAAGTCAACATATAGCATTAGGAAAAACAAAAACGGCGAAGCCAGCAATATGAGACTTTTCTTATTTTACCCGCCACTAAATATATATTATCGGTTACGTTCAACGGAAATGTTTTTTGGCTTTTCCCTATTTTAAACTTTCGAATTTCACAGTTCTAACCTCACCAAGACAGCAATGTTATAAGCCAAGAACATCATGGCAATCTTAAGCTTCGCTTGAAACCAGTAGTGTCTATGATAGCAATGTCCCTAGGAACTCCTTTAAGCCTGGCAATGACCCTATATGTATACTCAATAAGCTCTCGCACGAGCGACCCGAGGCTTCTCCGCCACCTGCTAAGTGTTGTCTTCGAGACCAACCATTTTAGGCCTAATAGCTTTCTCGACTCTGGGCTTTCTCTTAGGCTTTGCTCCATCTTTATGAGGGACAAGCCCGGAGCACCACGTATGCTATGACTGTAATCCTTATGTAGAGTGATGTATTGTGCCGTCCTCTCAGCTCCACTCTGTCCCTCTTGCCTAGCCTTCTTCTCGCTATCCGCTTCAGTTTGTGTATAAGCCTTTTATTTGGAATATCATATATCTTCATAGGGCTCGGCCCTCTGGTGGTTGTTGGGTCAGTAATATATTTGTAATACTGTCTATATCAGCCGGGCCCTATCAACATCAATCATAAAACGAATTTAGGGAAGAAGCCAGAAACCACAAAACTTAAAATGCTGATGGATATATCCTATTCATATGGCTGGAGATTAATCCATATGCACAATGCAGAAGCATTAGGTGATGCTGAGAGAATAGTATGTCGTGTTTTAATGGAGCTTATTGAAATACTAATGTATAATCTTGAACTCGATCCAGAATTCATTGCGCAGTATGTTTCTTGCCTTAAAGAAACATTTCCACAGATGCAAAAAGATGTTAAACTCTGTAATGCTAGATTCATTAAGATTCTGCGTCTAGGTGAGCCAAACCAAGAGCATAAACTTTATCTTGATAGAACGATTCAGAAATATAACGTGAGACATAGATACTCTGTGGATCTCGGCAAAGAAGCTAACATACTAATCTTAGAGAGCTATTGTAAGGATGAAATTGGGGAAAACCCCCTAAAGTTGTGGTGGTCGTCTTTTAGTCACACAGAATTAGAGCGTAATGATCAAGTACTTGAGAAAATACTTAATAACTATGATGTGCTGATTATAAGTGATATTGGAATAAGTGTAAATGTAAAAATATCAGATACTATCAGGTATTCTATAGGAGATATCATCGAAGAGTTTTTGGAACTTATGAAGCATAAACCAAAAGTCCTAGTAATTACTGGAGGGATAGGTATTAGGAGGTATCATCGGGTACTTAAAAAGTTTGGATGGGATTTAAAGTCAGATGTGACTGGCCATTACACATTGAAAAGACATGGGAGATCCGATTTGTATATTCCTAGCGAACTAAGCTTTAAGGGGTATAATAAAGTTGAAGTAGATGATACTACCCAAGTACATGCTTTGTGGAGTGACACCGACGACCCAGCGCTCATATCTAAAGATTACTACCATGGTAGGATTATAATGTTCACATCTGATTGTTCACCGGAATGGGGTCGTGGCATAAGAAAAAATGTTCATGAGTTCGAAAAATTCTGGTTCTCCATTATCGACAAACTGATTTTTCCTAAGGTATGATAACAATATTTTTAGCAACAAGGTATTTTATTACATTAATGAAATAACTTCCAAA
>QMWS01000086.1 GCA_003661745.1 Thermoprotei archaeon
CCCAATCAGAAGCTAATAGCCTTTCACTCCGACATACCACTTATCTTATCAGATCTATTCCATGTTATAAGCGAGTCTGATAGTGATTACGGTAAGGCGGTTACGGTTCTCCTAAACTCTATATTCGCACTAGCATACCTCTTCTATATGAAGGAGGAGACAACTGGAAGATATACAGAGTTAAGGCAGCATGACCTGTACAAAATGAGACTTTATCCAACACGCGAGCAGGCTAAGCGTTTAGCTAGCATTTACGAGAAGTACAAGGATAAAAGGTTCCCCTCTCTAAGAGAACAATTGGATGTATACTTCGATGAGAGATACCAGTCGTTCTGGGTTCAGGAAAGAAAGAGTCAGAAAATTCTACAGCCTCCTCCACCCCTCAAGCCTCATGATCTTAGACTTAAGTTTGACATGGATGTTATCAAAGCAGTTGGAGCTAACTTATCTGAGGAGGAACTCCTTAATGCATATAAAGCAATAGTTTGGGACATGATCGTGACGAGAGGCTTGAGAAGAGATTAGTTAAGTTGGCTAGTGAGGGCATTGAGGTTAAGGTCATAACGAGTGATGATAAGGAAAAGCATCATCAGGAAGCTCTTAAGATTCTTAGGAACGCCCTTAAGCCGCCTAGGTGCTTCCTCTTCAGGAAGTCTGACTGGGTCCCGCCTAACATGGAATTAGGGATTATTAGAGAGCGGTACCTTCACGTAAAGCTCTACGTATTCGACGATAAGTTTGCTGTGGTCGGCTCAGCTAACCTCACAGAGAGCGGCATGTGGAACAACATAGAGCACATAGTGATATTCGATAACCCAGAAGAAATTCAGACAATAAGAAGTGACTTCTTAAAGCTCTGGAAGCTCTACACCGAGTCAAAAGAAACAGCAGTAGAGGTAACGACACTTGAAGACATAGCGAAGTCGATAGGCAAGACAGTAAAGGAACTAGCATCACTCTTAAGTAGACTGAGAAAGAAGTAGAAAATCCTTTCACTCAGGTCTCTGCCTATGTAAGGCCTTTCACTATTTCAACAAGTATTGTTGGTGGTGCTGCTGTAGCTATTCCTATAGCGACATAGTAAAGCCAAGGTATTTTTTCGGTCATGTCCTTAAATTGACCCTCGGGCAGAGTAGCTGCTGCAACACTACATACAGTGTCAACCGCTAGCGCACCTACAACTATTATAATAGCTACGGCAAGCGTGCCCAACACGCTCAATGCAAGCAACCTAATCATGTCCTCACCATTTTTGCTAATTGTATAATAACACTTAAATAAGAGAGCACATAAGGTTTAAGTAGCTAACTAATTTATGAGAGTAATACCATGCTTGATACAGTAACATTACTTAGCTTCAGCCTTGAAAAGAACGTTATTACTCTTTAAAACATATACGGCAAAACGGGTAACTCACTTTCATTAAGGTCTCTCCGTATATAATGCCTTACTAAGGTTGGGAAAGAATAAATAGGATGTTAGATACGACAGGCTCAGGATAGCGCTGGTTGACTCAGTGGGCGCTTACCGATGGTCTACTAATAACACCCGAACTAAACCTAAGCGAAGACACAATGACAAGAGAGGAAGAGGAAGTCAGTGAATCAGGTGGTAAGGTGCAAATGGAAGCCATACTGTTCTTCTTCAACGTCATTAGGCCGTATATTAAGGTAGGTAAGTGGAATAAGCACACGAAGAAGATTACTCTGGCAAAAACAAAATTCTTCGTGAAGGCGAGGTCACTAAGCAAATACAGAAGCTCTTACCTGAGGAACCACAGTATGTATATTAGTGTAGCTAGCGCGCCCGCTACAGCCGCAACTATGGCTATTCTAGTAGCAAGCGGAGGCTTCTTCACTTCCTCTACCTTAGGTGCAAATACCTCGCGCTTCTCCTCCTTCTCTGGCCTGAGGTGGCTGTAGGTGCCTGCGCGCCAGGGCTGCCCGCTGAGTTCCTGAGGAAGCTCTAGCCCCTCACTTAATTCCTTGATGACGGTGAAGTACTGCCTGAGTGAGTTAAAGCGCGGGTCAAGCACTACCCTTTCCTCGTGGTGCCTCAGTATAGCGAGGGCGTAGGGAAACGCGCCTGCCTCGCACGTGATGACCTCTAGAAGGCACCTTACGTCATCGGGCCCGACATCCTTGGCCAAGTCCTTGAGCGCGAAGATCGCCGTATCCAGAATGATCGCTAAGTGCTCGACAGACTTAATAACCGATAACTCAGCAACAACCTTAGAAGCAACCTTATCCCTAATTAATTCTTCGAAAACAGAGTTCCTGCAGAAGCGGAGCGCGGACAAGACAATACCCATTAAATATCACACACAAAAACAAAAACCTTCACTTGATCCTCTCGGTATGTAATGCCTTACCTTACGCCTTAATGTATGCCCTAGCAGAGGTTAAAGAGACCTGGAGTGTCCTGCGAGACGAAGATAGCAAACGTTCTCAC
Organism: Thermoprotei archaeon; assembly: GCA_003661745.1. Classification (GTDB taxonomy): domain Archaea; phylum Thermoproteota; class Thermoprotei_A; order Sulfolobales; family NBVN01; genus B83-G16. Next base: position 2,452 of record QMWS01000086.1, read on the forward strand.
GCACTAGCCTATGCCTGAGGAAGTTATATTCGCCTTTAGTTCTCTCCACAAATAAAATACCATTTATATTCTACCCCCTGAATGTTTGTAGGGCTTCATTGTGAAGTTCGCCCTTGTCATCCTTACTGTGGCTTTAGTTGTGGCTGTTGCATTTGCTGGGTATGGACTCTACCAATACAGTAGTTGTAGCCTAGACTATGCTACACTGCAGAGCGACTTTAGCGAGCTCAGGCAAAGCTATGAGCAGCTGCGAAGTAAGTACTCGGGGCTAGAGAAGTCCTACAGCGAATTAAGAGATAGATATGAGGTGCTGAAGTCCAAGTACTCTAAGCTAGAAGAAAACTACAGTAGGTTGAGCAGTGACTACGAGGCGCTTAAGAGTGAGCTCACAGAGCAGTATGCGAGGTCTGAGCAACTAGAGCAGTGGCTCGAGGGCAATAAGACACTCTATGAGCAGAAGATAGCACAACTTGTGGACGAGCGGAACACGCTCGCGTCCTGGCTGCAAGGCAACATAAGCTACTACGAGGGCGTCGTAGTGAACCTAAGCAAAGAATTGACGAACGTGAAGAACTGGCTGTACGGTAACATATCTGTGTATAAGGAAAAAGTAAGTCGCTTAACATATGAAAACAGTGAATTAAGAAGTAAGTTAATCAGCTATGAGTCATGGCTACGGGGAAACATATCCTACTACACCTACATTATCTCTAGGCTTAATACGACAATACAGAATTATGAAGAGCAGTCTGAGAAAATATACGCTGTCGCTTATTTACCTTCAGTGAATCAGAGCTTAAGGAACGCATTCCTTAGCGAATCCATAGATGCGGTTAAGGAATTCACGAAGGAAGTATTCAGTAATGTAGAAGGTGAGGACGCCATTATTAAGATCTTCGAATGGATCCTACTAAACACGTACTACCAGCACGACCCCTACGTACTAGTTCCGACTGAGGAAGGCGGGTATAAGAACGATAATATATGGAAATTAGCGAACGAGACGTTGGCGAATGAGGGCGGTGACTGCGAGGACCTAGCTACGCTCGCTTATTCGGTCCTGAAGAACTTAGGCTTTAAAGTATGGCTTCTCTATGCCTATAACGAGAGTGAGGGACATGTTTCCGCTCTTATTAAGTACGGTAATAATTGGTACATTCTAGACCCCGCAGGTAACTGGTTGAATGGGTATGGCATATGGCTTAAGATGGATGTAACCGATACTGAAGGTAAGGGATGGTGGATCTGGCTCTCACCACTCGACGTTACCTCTTCGGAGAAGGACTGGCTACTAACTAAAAAGTTCGCAACCATGGTGTGGTGGGACTACAATAACGACGAGGAAATAGCACAGCCATCAATCACTAGAGCAGACCTACAGATAATTCTGGATGAGTGGGCAAGGTACTGGAATAACTGGTATAACGAGTTCGCCATCATAGACGTAGGTCTCTCCAAAGAATTCAACAATACCCGAGAACTTTCAGACTACCTTATCCAAACCTAAAATAAACATTTTCATATATGCTTACGTGCCTGCTTGTGTTATATTTCTTCGAGTTTCTCTATGGTTATTCTTACGGCTATTCTTACTAATTTGACGTTGCTGAGTAATTTTACTGCGTGTCGTAGTTTCTTTGTGAACCTTTCTGCTACTATTACCCCTCTTGGTGTTCTACCTTCTTTTTCCTTTATCTTAGACATATATGCCAATAGCTGAGCTAGGGTTGAGTCATCTGCTATTCCGCTCTTCACCTCTATGACTACTGGGGA
>QMWS01000087.1 GCA_003661745.1 Thermoprotei archaeon
GATATGGACTTTATTACTCTGCTGATGTTTTGGCTGCCGCTATTGCTGCTTTACGGAGCGGAAAGCATTTGCTGCTAATGGGGGCTCCTGGTACAGGTAAGTCAATGCTTGCTAGAGTAGTAGCTGAGGCTCTAGGGTATGATCTCGTAGCATGTACTGCTTCAAGTACTTGGACACGGTACGACTTTATTGGCGGACCCGTCTTGGGTAGGGGTGGCGAACTTGTGTGGAGGCATGGATACCTTCTTAAAGCCCTCCTAAAGCACTTTGAGCTACAAAAGGAGGGTAGAGGAGCGATATTGCTTGTTGAGGAACTTAATCGTGCAGAGGCAGATAAGGTCTTAGCTGAATTCTTTACCATGTTCCCGAGTAGTAACCCTGATGAGTGGATCTTCCCCGAAGGCCTGCTTAGGGAGATCGAATCATACGGTAAAGACGACGAGTCTAAGAAACTAATAAGATACCTTAGAGAAAACAACTACAGGATCCCAGCTGATTTTCGGGTCATAGCTACCGTCAATACCTTCGATAGGGCATATCTATTCACTTTAGGCTACGCTCTTCAGAGGAGATTCGTAGTAATAGAAATACTCCCCCCAGAGAATGAAGAAGACGAAATTAAAGCCGTCATTAGGCAACTTAATCGTAAAGGTATAAGTAATGGTAAATTAGAAAGCATAGTTAAGAATACCGTTAGATTAGTAAGGACCTTAAGGTCAGCCACAGGTAGACCATTAGGAATTGGGTTATCTGTCGATTCAGCTAACTTAGCTTATGAAATGTTAAAATCAGGCTACACAGTTGATGTTAAAGAAGCTGTCGAGAAGGCTGCATCCTATATCATACTTTCACAGTTAGAGTTAGTTGAGGAGGAGGCTGAGAAAATCCTAAGGAATATCGAGAAGGACTATCCAATCATTGCTAGGGAAGTTGAGAGGCATGTCATCAGCAGAAGATACTAATGACGTTGAAATAAGTAGAAAAGACATAGAAGCTCTAGCGAAGGCACTTATAGATATATACTACATCATTCTAAGCCTAGGAGTAATAGTGTACGAAACAACCAAAATTACCGCCAGAGGCCATAAAATAACATTACCTTCTGACTTCATTAAACATGCCCTCCTTATTAAGAGAATTAGTAAGGCATTAGAAGAAATTATTTGGAGGGTCCTTTATTCTCCTTCGCTAGCATTAATTGAGGAAACACGCATATCCAATTCCCCTGAAGGAAGGCTTGACATACCATTAACATCAAGACTTAGGGCCCAAGGTCTTTCCATGATAGCTACGAAAAGAAGAAGATTATCGATGGAGTCAATTGAGAACATTTTTCTAAAGTCATTTCTTAAGAGACTCGACATAGACGTAAGTAGTGCCTTAAGCAAGCTATCTAACTTCACGAGCGACGATATAATCTACGATGTACTCCTTAAGGAATTTACTAAAGATTTCAGGGAGTCTTTACTTACGTTGAGGAAGCATATAAGGAGAATAATTGAAAAGAGCTTCCTCAAGCATGTTAGGGTAAGTAAGCATTTTGTAAGTTATTCTACGATTAAGAGGTTTGCTTATCGCGTCTTAGAGAGGGGAGTTTATCCTTATGATAAGATTGCGCAGTTAGCGCTAGAGTACCTCAGAGAGAATACGTTAACGCTATTATCCAGATATGAAGCGGACGCCGAAGTATTAAGGGATCTGAAGCTCAGGCTATGGGATTATAAGCTGTACGAGGTCTACGTTTTCTATATTATGACTTATGCCATACTACAAGAGCTACTTAAAGAGAAATTGGCACCATTAACTGCAGGTTTATACAGCGATGAAGCGCTGATTACCGTTAATCTTGGCAGTAAAATAAAGATACTATACGATAGAAGTATTCCCTGCAGCAGTTGGATCTCCCATGGTAAGTATAGCGTATTCAACGGAGATGAGATAAGTATCCCGAGCGGAAGACCTGACATAGCTATTCAGATAAGTAGCTCGGTTATAGCAGTGTGTGATGCGAAGTATAGGATATCTGCTGCAGAGCTTTCAGAGGCACGTTTCAAGGTACTAGGATATATGAATGAATATAGCGCCCCTATAGGAGTACTAGTATTTGACCCACAGCACCTCATGTATAAGGAGGCACTCGATGAGGAAATAAGAGAAGATATAGAGTTAATGGACAAAATAAGAAAATACCGAGGCATCCTTATAGAGAGTAAAAATAAATCGCTCTATTTAGTAGCGTTGAGTCCGGTACGACATACCGAATTAATGGAGACCCGAGAATATAGAATACTTAAGGATTTATGTTCAAAACTTATCCATTACTTACGTTAGTAACAACCTCTCTTCTCGTAACTTCAAATTCTTTTAGAAAATTCATGACCTCCTCTAAATCTCCAACAAAGCAGATCCTTCCATCTTTGTAACTCATCAATACCATAACTACAGTATCTTTACTCAATAGTGTACCCCCAATACTATCCTCAAGATAAAAAGTGTCAAGTAGGAAACTGATGTTTCCATCTATTTTACTTCTATTATTGGGTCTATGATTTCATATTTCATGAAGTCTACTAGTCCCTTGATCAGTTATACCTAGCTCAGGTACTGTTAGTAGTGTTATGAATTGGAACAGCATGAATGGCGCCTTCACTGTTGCGCTTAGCTTCGTTCGTACTATTTCATTTTCATTTAGTTCGATTAGCTTTCCTATTATGTGTTCTGCAGGTTTCGTAGCCATTAGTCCTGCGAGTTCTAGCAGTAGGTCTACTAGGACTTCTCCGTTGTTGACGACTGCGAACCCTCCGTGGATTTTCTTTAGGTGCTTGATTACTGTGAGCATGTCGTTCGGGTTGGTCTCTGCTACAACTGTGTTGTGGTGGCCGTGGGCTAGGCCGAGTTCGCGGGTATGTGTCTTACCTGCTTCTTCGTGCCCCTGTACCTGTCCACGACTGCTATATGGAATATGCCTCTATCGATGTCTGCCTGCACATACCCGTCCTTGATGGGCAGCTACGCCCTTGACTCCTTAGTGATTACCTGGCCTGAGGCGATATCTATTACCCTCACTAGGGCTTCCCTACAGTCCCCCTCAACCTTAATTAGTAGGTCCTCCTCAGTCATGCGCTCGTGAATCCTGGCCTTCGCTAGCTGATTAAGGCAATGCCACGAATTACTAGGTCTCAGCTGCCTCTACATCGCCGGTATCGTCATTGGAGCTTTATAAGCTTGGGAGCTATATGTATGTTGGTGTTTGTGCATGTCTGTCACTTTCACGATACGTATTCCGCGCAAGCTGGCTGAGAGAATGAAGAAGTTTAAAGAAATTAACTGGAGTGAGGTTGTTAGGAAGAGCATTGAGGAGTACCTTAGGAAGCTCGAGGAGGCGAGGACTGTTGTTGATGCTTCCGAGCTGGTGGAGGAGCTCTTGTCTCATGGTGTTGACCCTAAGGATCTAGAGCCTAGGAGCTATGAGGAGGAGGTAAAATACTACCGCATCATGGGTGACAGGGAGTGGAGGAGGCTATCTACGACACGAGCGTAGTTATAGAGGCCGTAGCTAAGAATAGGCAGAAAATACAGGGCTATGTGTCAATTCTTACGGTGGTAGAGTACCCGCCAGCCCTCAGCTATGCTTCAAAAGTACTGTACCCTGAGAAAAGGGATTACCACCTCGCAATTAGGTGGCAGGCTCTGCTACGCAGGAGAGGCAACCCCATACCGGCAGTAGACCTCATCATAGCAGCTCAAGCCTACAACAGAGACCTCACACTTATAACGCACGATAAGCACTTTGAGATACTGAAGAAGGAGGTAGCCCCCGACATCAAGTTAATAATAGAAGGGAAAGAACAGTAACTTACATATAGCATCCTAGCACTATCAGTAGAAGTAATATACTACTTCATGTAATCTCACATTCCGCATTAGTTTAGGTGCTCAGTAGCATTAAGTTGTGGGTGCCTGCTCTCCGCTCTTGCGCTTGATGAGCCCTGCTGGCAGGACTAAGGGCCCTGTGGCTATTACGGTGATACCTACTGCGTACGGGTATGGTGGCTTCGGGTCATGCACGTCCATGGCTCCACATGTAATTATGAGGGTGCCTAGCACCACCTCTATAGGATTACACTATGTAATTAAGTTCGCTTGCCAGCTGAAAGCACGTGCTCTGAGGGTAGCTACCTATCAGCTACGTAGCGCTTTCTTAAC
>QMWS01000088.1 GCA_003661745.1 Thermoprotei archaeon
AAGATGCTGAGGGGATTATTTTCGTCAGGAATACTACTGAAGCGATAAACCTTGTCGCACATGCTTGGGGCATCCGAAACCTAAAGGAAGGTGGCGAGGTGGTTGTTGCCACTATGGAGCACCACAGCAACTTCCTACCATGGTTTAAGGTAGCTAGCATCACGGGATCGCGGGTTAGGGTTGTAGATGAGGATGATTCGGGTATCCTGCGGTACGACCTACTTGAGGAGGTAGTGACGGGGTAGTGACTGAGAGGACTAAGCTTGTAGCTATTATTCACGTAAGTAGTGTGACGGACGTAATTAATGATATCAAGAGGGTGGTTAAGGTGGCCAGGGAAGTAGGTGCTAAGGTACTGCTGGACGGTGCTCAGAGCGTGCCGCATATGCCCGTTAATGTTCGCGAATTAGGTGTTGACTTACTGGCCCTCAGTAGCCATAAGATACTCGGACCTAAGGGCGCTGGGGCTCTCTACATCAGAGAGGGAGTTAAGATTGAGCGAATAATTCATGGGGCTTTAAGTACGCAACGGTACTGGCCAGACGTTGAGAACGTTCCAGCTATTGTGGGCTTTTATGAGGCAGCACGCTTAGCGCTCGAGAAGATGAGCGATTACGTAAATTACGTTAGGAGGTTAAGGGACCGCCTCATGGAGGGCATAGTAGGAAGTGTAGAGGACGTACTAATTAATAGGCCTCTAGGCGATAGGAGGGTAGCCGATAATGTCAATGTGAGCTTCCTGTACATCGAGGGTGAGGCACTAACAGTAGAGTTAAGTTTAAGAGGGGTATACGTCTCCAGCGGAAGTGCCTGTACGAGTAGGGTCTTAGAACCAAGCCATGTACTGCTAGCTATTGGTAGGACGCATGAGTAAGCTCGCGGAAGCATACTCTTTAAGCTATCGAGGTACCACACGGAAGAAGATATTGACTACGTGTTGGAGCACTTGCCTGAAGCAGTAGGGAGACTACGAGCCTTAAGCCCCTTAAAGCCTCAAAAAGTTAAGGAAAATAGCCTCATGTTTTACTGAAGCCCGAGTAAGTCAACATTCTTGTAGGTATATCGGCAGTTTGCGAGCCTGGACAGATACGTACTAAGTACTCAGTGCTCCACAATTTGCCCGCTCAGACAGCTCCATAGAAATGCATTCACAGGGATAACTCACCGCGCCTCTTAAGATACCTAAAAATACCTATAGCTAGGCTTTAACCGAACAAGTCCATAATTACCTGCGGACACCCTCCGGTCATCACTACTTTAAGTATAGGTCACAGTATCCGCTATCTAAGATACCGAGTAGTCTGTGGTCAACTACCGGGTAGGGGAGCAATTTATAATGTGGAGGTGGCTAATACTTGGTGGTTGGAGTAAGTGGGGGGCTTGAAGTAAGGCACACCTCTACAGTTATATATGCTAAGCTACCCGACGGCTCAAAGGCATTTCTAGGATACAGGGTTGAGGGAGGCATCATGAAGTTAGTTGAGACTTACACACCCCACAGCATAGAGGTAAGGGAATTACTTGGAAGCTCATGGAGTATGCTATTAAGTTAGCTAGGGAGAACGGAGTGTGCTAATTGAGCCGACATGCAACTACGCAGTACACTACTTCATGAAATACCCGGAACTCAAGGAACTTCTCGTACCTGAGCTCAGGACCTCAGACCTAGGCAGCCTCTACAGGCAAAGATCCGAGGAAGAAAAGAAGAGGAAAACCCAAGTGAGTAATAGTCTCAGAAGCCTTGCATATCGCGCACTAGATCTACCTTAAGCCCCGAATTCCTCGGGCATGACAGCCCCGGGCAGGAATGCTTCTTCATCACCGAACACCTTTACGCATCTTACAACATTAAATCAGCTAAGACCAATTATGGACTGCCCTCATTGATATGAGAACGCATTATTTAGTATTGCCTGGGGCTACTTACTAAAGAAAAATGTAGTAGCTCAGCAGGAAGGAATACTTCAGTTACTAAATCGAAAAATTTACTTTGGTACGTAATGCTAATTACTTCTTGACCAATTCCTCTATGAATAGCTTATGTAATCTCGTGTCGCCTGATAGTTCCGGATGAAATGTTGACGCCAGCATGTTCTTCTGTCTTGCTAATACAGTAACTCCTTCTAGCTTAGCTAGTGGCTCGGCATCGTTCCATAACTTAACTATTGCTGGGGCCCTAATGAATACTCCCCTAAAGGGCTCTTCTCCTAGTGTAGGTATGCTTAGGTCTATTTCGAAACTATCTCTCTGCCTGCCATAGTAGTTCCTCACGATCTCCACATCCATAACGCCCAGTACTGGCTGCTGGACCTCGCCGACGACGCTGTCCCTCACTTTCTTAGCCATCATGATAGCCCCAGCGCATGTGCCAAAGGCTGGGAGACCCTCCTTAATTAAGTCCCTCAGTAGATCTAAGACTCCAAACCTCTCAGCCAGCCTACCAATAGTCGTGCTTTCACCGCCAGGGATAATTACTCCATCTATTTCCCTCAGCTGATTAGGCTTCTTAACCAGCACTACATCACCATTAACTCCTAATTCAGTGAATGCTCTGCGGAGCATGTACTCGTGCTCATAAACACCTCCTTGATAAGCTAACACACCGATCCTCAAGGTCATACACCCCTGACCTGGAGCAGTTCCTCAGGCTTGAGCCTGCGTATATCAATTCCCATCATGCTCTTAGCCTCACTAATCATTTTCTGTGCCTCAACTACCGTTTCGGGGTCGTCCCACATGCTCGTAGCTAGTACTATGGCCTCTGCTCTGTTCCTCGGATCCTTACTCTTAAATATGCCGGACCCTACGAAGACTCCGTCAGCCCCTAGCCACATCATTAAGGCTGCATCAGCAGGAGTAGCTATTCCGCCAGCGGCGAAATTAACTACGGGAAGCCTACCTAACCTTGCAGTTAAGTCAACTAACTCGTAAGGAACCCCGTATTCCCTAGCCTTCCTCATCCTCACCTCAGGGCTGAGGGTGCGTAGCGCGAATATTTCGTTCATTATGAGCTTCATATGCTTCACGGCTTCAGCAACATTACCTGTTCCCGCCTCACCCTTAGTCCTAATCATTGACGCACCCTCACTTATTCTCCTGAGGGCCTCACCAAGCTCCCTGGCCCCATTAACGAAAGGTACCTTAAACTCCCACTTATTAATATGGTGCTTCTCGTCAGCAGGAGTAAGCACCTCACTCTCATCGATCATGTCTACACCTATCGTCTCAAGCACCTTAGCCTCCATGTAGTGGCCTATCCTGACCTTAGCCATGACAGGAATTGTTACATTACTCATGACCTCCTCAATAACCTTGACATCAGCCATTCTAGCAACGCCCCCTGCAACCCTCACGTCATAGGGTAGCTTGTCTAGAACCATGACGGACACAGCCCCAGCATCCTCAGCTATCTGGGCCTGCTCTACATTAGTAACATCCATGCAGACACCTCCTTTCTGGTATATTGGGAACCCGTACTTCACCCTCAAGGTACCCTTATGGGGCACACTCAGTCTCTCAGGCAGCGCCTCAGGTCCGTAGTGGAACCAAAGCCCCTCAGATTTAAGCTCATCAGCAACCTCAGCTAGCCTATAGAAGAAGTCAATAATTCTGTCAAAGCCCACACTATAGAGACGTACATTAGTAGATGAGTAGGGTCTCATGTTCATGCCCAGACATAACCACAAAAAAGCGCATTTTAGGCTAAGCATCAATATGAATTTCAATATCAGGCACAAGTTTAAAATGCTCGATAAGCAGCAGAAATCCCTTCTACCCAAGAACGCTACTTCATGAGTATTACGTAGCTTACTGCATGTAGTGTTAAACTACGTCTTTATTCTTAATTTCAATCTCCTTTATCGTCTTTCCATCCTTGCTGTAGGTAACTTCTATAACTCCATTTCTTTCCTCACTCTCCCAAAGTACCTTAGCTATATTTGCTAGCATCTCCACTGTGCCCCTACTCCACCTCTTCACGTACTTCCCCCTCTCCTTAAGCTCCTTCTTCATCTTAACTGCCTTCAGTAGGGCCTTAGCCCCCGCCTCTAAGTCCTCACCGCCTATATATGCTTCAGCATTAACTACTTCCTGCTCTCCTGACATATCACACCCGCCTCCTTGAGCTTATCGAGCACCCCCTCCTCTTCAGCTCTGCCGCACAG
>QMWS01000089.1 GCA_003661745.1 Thermoprotei archaeon
AATACTTGGCGGAGGAATAAGCAAACACCACACAATATGGTGGAATCAGTTCAAGGGAGGTCTAGATTATGCTGTGTATGTGACAACAGCTGTTGAGTGGGATGGAAGCCTGAGTGGAGCTAAAACTAGGGAAGCTATATCATGGGGCAAGATTAAAACATCAGCAAGACACGTCACGGTATATGGAGATGTAACAGTCATATTGCCTATACTGGCGTCATACCTGATTAGCTCGCTAAAAGGCAAGAGCTAGACGTAACTGCTCTCAGACTTTAAGCCCTCATCATAACTCCACTAAATAAAATTATTTTAATAAAAAGCTATGAGCGCCCTAGGTAGGATTCGATCTTGAATTCATGATCTAAATGATGAGGGCTTAAAAGTATTTTTGGGTTAAAGAGAGTAGGTGGTGAGGGGGTGACCGCAGCAGTAACTATAGAGAAGTTCACGAGCTTGACGCCGTCGGAATTCTTTTACCGGAACAAAGAGATAGCTGGCTTTTCAAACCCTTCACGAGCACTCTACCAGACCGTCAGAGAGCTTGTTGAGAATGCGCTTGATGCAACTGACGCACACGGTATACTACCAGTAATTAAGGTAAGCATAAAGAGGGACGGGGGGCACGAGAAAGATAACATATTCAGCGTAACGGTCGAGGATAACGGCATAGGCATACCTCCGAATCACATACCGTCGGCCTTCGGACAGCTACTCTATAGCAGCAAGTATATCTTAAGGCAAACACGCGGGATGTTCGGACTAGGCGCTAAAATGGCAGTACTGTATGGGCAAGTAACAACAGGAAAGCCCGTAGAAGTTATATCGGCACCCATCAACTCAAGAAAGATATATTATTTTAAGCTAAGGATCGATATCAAGAACAACAAGCCAATAATCCTTGAGAAAGCCCAATACAGCAAGACAAATGACTGGCATGGAACGATAGTTAAGGTATACCTTGAAGGAGACTGGAGCAGGTCTAAGTCTAAAATATATGAGTATCTTAGGAGAACGGCAGTCATAGCACCTTACGCTGAGTTGGTGTTCAGCGATCCCGAAGGGAATATAGTCTACTTTGAGAGATCAACTAATAAAATGCCGCCACCACCACGAGAAGTAAAGCCGCATCCATATGGCGTGGACTTAGAAATGATGAAGATGATGCTACAGCTAACTACAGCCGAGACCCTCCTCGATTTCCTCGTTAAGGAGTTCCAGTGCGTTGGTGAGATAACTGCACGTAAGATCTTAGCTCAGGCTGGACTGCCCACAGACGCTAATCCACATAAGCTCACAATGGAGGACGTTGAAAAGCTAATAAGGACTATAAAGAAGTTCAAGGATATAAAGCCTCCGAGAGCTAACCACCTCTCATACTTAGGCGAAGAAATTATTGAGACAGGTCTTAAGGCTATATTACGGCCTGAATTCGTAGCTGCTGTAACGAGAAAACCTTCAGTATATGAGGGTCACGCGTTTATTGTTGAGGTAGGGCTGGCTTATGGCGGAGGAATTAAAGCTTCAGATAGACCTCAATTACTCAGGTATGCTAATAAAATACCGTTACTCTATGATGAAGGATCAGATGTTTCATTTAAGATAGTTAACGAGGAAATAGACTGGAATTATTACGGCATATCATTTCCAGCGCCCCTTGTCGTGCTGGTACATATATGCAGTACTAAGATTCCGTATAAGGGTGTAGGGAAGGAGTCGATAGCTGATGTACCAGAGATAGAGAGGGAAATAATAGCTGCTATCCGTGAGGTGGCCAGGAAACTCAAGATGTATTTATCTAAGAAGAGAAAGGAAATGGAGGAGGCTGAGAAGGCAGTAACTATAGCAAAGTACATACCTGAAGTTGCTCAGGCACTAGCAAAGATAGTCGATAACGTAAAGCCTGAGGACCTAGAATCGAGGTTGCTTGCGCTACTTAATCAAAAGTTAAAGGCCTTCAAAATAAGGTCGGTAGATGAGGTAGTTGTTGGGATAGAGTAGCTGGAGGTGATATTCCTTGGCGCTAACGTACGTCTCATCCAAAGATCTGAAGGCAAGGGGGAGGGCACTCGAAATACTTAGGAGTAAGTTCGGTGAAATAGCTAAGCAGATACTTGAAGGCAGGACTCCGATAATGGTGATAAAGAAGAGAACCTTAGCTAATACTATATTCGACCGCGAGAAAGGCATCTTAAGGATAGGTGACGAGTCCCTCAGGAGGTCTTTCTTAAACGCAGGTGAAGCCAAGAAATTCATGCAGACTGTTCTAATGGCTAGCATAATATATGACACCTTAGTGAATAATGAGTACCCAACGATAAGAGACCTCTACTACAGAGGTAAGCACACAATAAGATATAGGAAGCTACCATCGAAGAAAGTGGTTGAGGAAAATACTTGGGATGAACAGAAGGAATCGGACTCCGTAATTAGGGACATAGAAGTCTTTATTGACATGCTCAGGGAGGAGTTATTAATACTTAGCAAGGAGAAAGGCAAGGTCGTCGGCAACATGAGGATCAGGTCGGGTGATGATATGATTGACTTAAGTAAGATGGGCCATGGCGCATACGCTATAGAGCCGACACCAGATTTCATAGAGTTTGTTGACATTGATGCTGAGTATGTCTTAGTAATAGAGAAAGACGCCGTATTCCAGCAGCTTCATAGAGCTGGGTTCTGGAAGAAGTACAAGGTAATACTTGTAACAAGCGCTGGACAACCTGACAGAGCTACTAGAAGATTTGTTAGGAGATTGAATGAGGAGCTAGGGCTGCCTATTTATGTACTAACCGACGCTGACCCCTATGGGTGGTACATCTACAGCGTATTTAAGGTCGGGTCAATCACACTCTCATACGAGAGTGAGAGATTAGCTACACCTAAATCTAAGTTCCTAGGAGTATCTATGGTAGACATCTTCGGGAGCAAGAAGTTAGGTAAAAAGCCATACTTAACTGAAGCAGAGAGAAAGAACTTCATAATTAAGGCGAAGGATAAGGACATAAAGAGAGCTAAAGAGCTAATGAACTATAGCTGGTTCAGAACGAAGCGCTGGGAGCACGAGATAGAGATATTCCTCAGTAAGAAGGCTAAGCTTGAAATAGAGGCCCTAACGAGCAAAGGCCTTAGGTTCTTAATGGATAAGTACATTCCCGAGAAAATAGAAACTGGTGACTGGATTGATTAAGGCTATGAGCGGTGACGTAAAATTTATTCTCAAAAACATTAGCAAATACATAGATCAAACCCTGCTTAAGTACGAATCAAGTCTTAGAGAATACATTGACTTCGTTAATAAGTCAGAAAAATACGACTTTAGATCAATAGTTGTCCCATCAACGGTAGTCGGGCATGTCGCACCTATAAGTAAGCTACCCGTAGTTGGCGTGGTTGGCTTTCCGTTTGGCTACCACCCTGCAGAGGCTAAGATAAAGGAGATTGATGCCGTAGCTAACGGCGGAGGAAAGGAGGTAGATGTTGTGATAAATTTAATATACCTTAAGGAGGGCCTCTATGACGAGGTCAGGAAAGAGATCAAGTCTTTAGTAAGTTATGCGCATGATCTAGGTTTAGCTATCAAAATCATAGTCGAGACCAGTATTCTGACCATTGACGAGATTATCAAAATAGCGGAAATAGTTGCAAGCGAGAAGGCAGACTTTATCAAAACAAATACTGGCTTCGGTCCGCGCGGTGTCTGTCTCGAGGATATTATATTAATTAAGAGAGCTGTGAGAGGTAAAATAAAGATTAAGGCTGCTGGAGGCGTAAGGACTGCCCTAGACGCTGCTTGTCTCCTAATACACGGCGCTGATGTAATAGGTACTAGCAGAGGAATAAAGATAGTTGAAGAAGCAGAAAAAATTCTGGATTTAAATATTACTTAAGTAGAAATAAATGTCTTACTTGCAAAGAACTTAGTTAGGTCTGTTAGCGTTATGATGACACTGATTCTATCGCTTTCATCAACAACGACAACACCCCTCACACCTTCACTAAGAATTAAGGTAGCTGCCTTACCTATCGTATCATCATTCTTTACTTTAGGTAGGAGGGGCGCATTATCTCGCCTACACCAATATGCCTCAGCCCTTCTTTGGAGCCGCCCTCAGCGAGTATGTTTATGAGGTCAACTAAGGC
>QMWS01000090.1 GCA_003661745.1 Thermoprotei archaeon
AGGAGTTCAGCATAATCTACTGCAGATGGGCCCCCAGCTACCGTGTGGTTCCTGCCCCACGCCTTAGCTACCTTCGCCATAGATTCTATGTCACTACTCATTCCTGAGACCATCAGTATCTCGTGATCTCTAAGGCGTGAAGGGTCCTTAAGTACAACATCACATGTTGCTAGGTCCACCTCGTACCCGAGGGACTCAAGAATACCTGCTACTAACCTTGGACCCACGCCTATTACATCTAGTGTTGCAAAGCGCTTACCTGCAGCGCCTGCCCCCAAGCAGTCAACTATCAAGATACTCAATATGTACACACCCACAAAACAGCAATAGCGCCTTCGCCACCTTAGGCTATACCGTGTCCTAAGTAGTGTAGCAGCCAATATGCGTTACGTTAGTGTGGCACGAGTGGAAGAATAGTTGTAGGCCTAAGCACCTTGCTTAGTGAAAACTTCGCTAAGCATGCGTCCTATCTCACGCGTTATTATCGAGAATAAGTCCTTCAACCTCCCTGCCTTAAGCTCTCTCCACAGGAATGAGAACCTTATGTAGAACTTCCTATACGCATACATTATCATTTTACCTAGCTGCTCAGCGGTAAAGTGGAAGCCTCTCATAACCGGCTTTACGGTTGTGAAGTGTTCCCAGTTCCAGTCAACTATTAAGTTATTCTTAACCGCTAGTTCAAATAGCGGCGTGCCCGGATATGGAGTTAGGACAGTAAATTGCGCATATGATGGATCGAGCTTTATAGCGAAGTCAACAGTCTTTTTCATGTCATCAATAGTCTCCCACGGGAAGCCGAGAATAAAGCTTCCTGTAGCAAAGCCCTTAAGTTCCTTAATCCATTGAAACACCTTTAATGCTTGATCTAGGGTTATCCTCTTACCTATTCTATCTATGGTTGCTTGTGAAGCCGACTCAACACCGAAGTATAACGCAATGCAGCCAGAGTCATAGAGGAACTTCAGGTATTCTCTATCAACGTGGTCAACTCTAGCACCACACGCGAAGGTCACATCTAGACCTCTTTCCTTAAGGCCTCTTATCATGTCGTACATGAACTTTCTATTAACTACTAGCTCATCATCGGAGAACACTACTTGCCTTACGTTATATTTCTCAACTAGATGCTCTATCTCTCTAACTACATTCTCAGCCGACCTGAACCTAATTTTTCTGCCCCAGTAATATGACGTTATACAATACATGCAGCCGTAAGGACACCCCCTACTAGCCATTATGTGAGCTATCCTAATCGGCTTATTGAATAGTGTGTACTTATCCATAGGTAGGAGGTGCCGCGCAGGCCACGGGAGCTCGTCAAGGTCGTGAATGAAGGGCCTAGGCTTAGTAACCACTACTTTACCATCCCTATCTCTGAAGGCTATACCATCAACCTTCTTTAGCTCATTAAAGTCCATACCCTTTGACTCAATAGTATTTACTAGCTCGAGTGCAGTGTACTCACCTTCACCCCTTACAACAACGTCAGCTCCATTATTTAGCGCCTCCTCATACATGTACGTGGGGTGCGTCCCACCAACTACTATTGGAACATCGGGTAACTCCTTCTTCAACTCAAGTATGGCTCTGTAACCTTTAGGCGCTGTCGGAGTCTGTAGCGAGATACCTATTATGTCAGGACTCCACGACTTAACCTCAGCAATGAAGTCCTTCAATGTTATCTTAAGGGTGGGTGTGTCAATTATTTTTACCTTATGCCCACTCTGCTCTAGCACAGCAGCTATCCACGCAAGGCCGAGAGGGGGCGCATTCATACCTGTGATCCTGTATATCTCTAGGTGATGTATATCGGGTGGCAGAGCTAGCAGTACCTTCATATCATCTTTACCCACACTAAGTTTATATATTAGGAAATTAAGTAAGGTGGTTCAATGAGTGATTGCTGAGCATCATTGGGGTAGTTTATTAATTCGCTTATTCCCTGCCTAACCTTTGAATAAATTTATTGACTATATCTTAAGTGATCGAAAGATCTCGAACCCCTGCGTTACTACAGACTTAGTCAGCTTACCGAGTATCGGTGACGTTATGAGGAGCTCATTTATATTACGCGGGATAACGGGAAGTATCTCACTAAGGAACTTTCTGCTCTCCTTCAGTATCTTGAACAGACACGTAATACCCTTTACTACTTTCTTTATGTCACCGCTAAGTGCTAAGGCTCGAGTTAGATCTAGTAGTGCTGCATAGCAGGTAGGATATACCTCAGCTATCTTCTTAAGAACATAGACAGCATTGACCTTAATGCTACTACCGCCAACTGACCCATTTATGTAGAGGTAGAGCGAGTTCGTATTTGCTATCTCACGGCACATACCCTTACAAGCTTCGCAGTCAAATGTATCAACAAACAGCACTCCATCAACAACGTAGACAGAACTCTTCTTCCTAACTAAGAGCAGGTTGAATTCTATGTTTCTGACTTTGTATATAATTATCTTTGTTTTACTTAATGCGTTAGCTACCTTCCAGAATCTCTTTACTCTAAACTCAGTAAGTCCTAAGGTCTCTCTTAAGAAGATTGAATTAGTTGCTGGCGGATCTCTACACGCTAACTCGTATTTAAGGCAGTTTTTTACCTGAGAATCTATTGATTGAAGTACGTTATCAATAAACTCACACACGGCAACATCTCTAATCTTACCCACTGTACCCTACCATAAACTAGACATAGTTAACGTATTTATATATTAGCGTTCGCTTCATCATTATAGATGTGTATGTAGGTACTTTAACATCAATTCCTACTCAATTCTATATTCAGAGCTCGAGTCCCTAATCATCAAATTCATCTACAGCGGAGTCATCATCTAATTAATACTTCAGTAATTGAGGGTTAAAAATTAGTAGTTTTGCGTAAAATCACCGATTGAGTACTTACTTTCGCTTTATAGCGTAAGTGATGGCTACGATTACAACTAGAACTACAATTGCTATACCTGCTATGAGCCCTAGCGATGGTACTCCTGGTGGAGCAGGTGATGGTTGAGTCATGTAGCTAGTAGTTGGAGAAGTAGTTGGTGTAGATAACGGAGTAGTGGTTGTTGGGGTCGTGGTCGTTAGTGTAGTTGAAGTCGGTGTCGTAATAGCGGTGGAGGTAGGCGTTGTAGGTGATGGTGTAGTAACTGTGGTAGTTACGGTTGTTGCGGGTGAGGTAGTTGTTGCTATCTGTACATAGTTTATCTTCCGTTCTGTACTTTCTGCTTTATAGCCCGCCCAGTCCTCTGCTATCGCCTTTATAGTAATTGATGAAGCGTTTAATGGCGGTATGATTGCCTGATAGCGATCGAGCCCGGTGCGTAGTGTATTAATCTCATGCCACGTACTCTCGCCTTCCGCCCTATATAGTAACCTAACGCAACTTAGACCCCAACCTTGATCACTAGCTTTTATTGTTACTAATACTTGATGCCTGCCAGCTATTGGCTTAGATGGCGATATTAGCCCTATACTCACCTTAGGTGGTGCAGTATCGTTAAACGAAGCAAGAATTATCTTAAAGTCACTACCCGGTACTACATCTGTTAGTACCTTATACACCAAGTATTCACCGTAGCGAAATACCGTATAGTTCTTGACTAGGCCTGTGTCACCGTATAGCCTGTATGCTGCAGCTGGTAGTGACGCATTTACGTAGAAGTATAGTGGTACATTCCTAAGCTCTAACTCAAAGTCCTTACTGACATGAATTCTATGTATGTGCACTGTCATGTCTTCGTTATAGTGTACTGTGGTTCCGTCTGCGGGTTCCGCATTGAATGATGATGCATCACTAAATATGTTTCTCCCCTCAGGTACCTCAACTTTGACTGTCCCATTAGCATATATGTAGACAATTCTAAAGCCTCTGTAGTATGGTCTGCCACCGCATGCTGTGGTCGTAGCTATGAACCATACTCTATTATTGTATACTGCGACAGCATCCCTATGTATGTGGCCTGCAAGTACAGCTACCACTCCTGGATGCTCATCGATTAACTCCATAAATTGTTTAAGAGAGCTGAAGCGCTCCCTCCAGCTACTGTAGAATTTACTCATTAGCG
>QMWS01000091.1 GCA_003661745.1 Thermoprotei archaeon
TCTAAGCGGTGAGGAAGACGTAGGTAGCTGGGTAATTTTTTAAGCGGTACTCTCTTGGTAACGATTATTGAAGTATTTAACCTCTCTAATGATTAGTTTCTATGGTGCGGGGGTGCCCGAGCTCGGCCAAAGGGGGCGGGCTCAAGACCTTCTGGCTGTGAGGGTTAGAGACCCGCTGGCGTAGGCCTGCGTGGGTTCAAATCCCACCCCCCGCACCACTATCCTTTCTCTTAAGGAAGAGCGTGTGTGGAGTTGAAAGATATTTTTATTGTACTAAAGGAAGGGTCTGTTAAAAAAGTAAAAATAATTCTGAACAAACTTTTACTGGGCGCTTATGGGGACTCAATCGTAATTCCTTAGTAATACAATGTTGTATCTTACAATAAGAATTACTTGTTGTATTACCTCAATAAGCACGTAATTACATATTACTGCGTAAGTGCTAAATCGCGAACCAATCTTTAATTACCTTTGGCTCGGAATTATCATGGTGTTTCGATGTTTATCGTGGAACTTAATGCTAGAAAAACAAAAACCATCACATTAAGGGTGAGCCGTGAATTAAGTATGCTCCTTGAGAAGGCAACGAAGGAGCTAGGATATCAGTCAAAGAGCGATTATATTAGAGAGGCGGTTGAGGAACTATTAATTACTTACTTGAAGGCGCATCGTGAGGAATTAATCGCCGAGATGAGCGAGTCGGGAGGTGAAGAATTAGTTAAGGTTCCATCAACCATAGTTTATGTCTGATTTTTCCATATCTGCCAGAATCAGAATTCTTTTAGTGTATAACGTATTGTATCTTTCGTACTGCAACAGCAGTATCCGTAACATGCTACAAACTCAACCATAATTACTGTTGCTAGTTAAAGTTACGTAGAGGAATTTGCTGAGCACCTCGAAATATTTAACTTGCACATACAGGATATTCTGCTGGTAAAGTGTATGGGCGCGTCGCCAAGTAGTATGAGCA
Source organism: Thermoprotei archaeon (assembly GCA_003661745.1). Taxonomy (GTDB): domain Archaea; phylum Thermoproteota; class Thermoprotei_A; order Sulfolobales; family NBVN01; genus B83-G16. The sequence goes on from QMWS01000091.1 coordinate 974, forward strand.
AGCTACCTGAAGATTTAGGGCTTTTAGGTAGAGATAAAAGGGCTCTATCTAAGCTTATATCGCTGCTTGAGCGTGATCCTGACTTAGTTGCTGACGTACTTAGTAAGTTATGGGTTCGTGAGCCGCGCGCTCACGTTGTTGGTGTCACTGGCGCTGCCGGCGTTGGAAAATCTACCCTCATAGCGGTGCTTGCCAAGACCCTTAGCGATCGGGGATACAGAGTGGGCATAATCGCTATAGATCCGTCATCACCGTTCAGTGGCGGAGCGGTCTTAGGTGATAGGATTAGAATGAAGAGCTTAGCATCAGCAAACGTGTTCTTGAGGAGCATGAGCACAGGAGCTGAGGAGTCATTGCCGTGTAAGGCACTGCTGGCGATCGAAGTGTTGGAGGGGGTCGGATATAACTACATAATAATTGAAACACCTGGTGCAGGCCAGTACAGCGTCAACATAATGAAGGCCGTTGACACAGTCATGGTTACGTTAATGCCTGGCGCAGGTGATGAGATACAGGCAATTAAGGCAGGCCTTATGGAAATAGGCGATATATATGTTATAAACAAAGCGGACAAGCCTGAAGCTGAAATGACGTATAACCAAGTATTATTCGCTGTTAAAGACGTTGAGCGGAGTGGCTGGAAAACGGAGGTCGTTAAGGTATCAGCGCTCTATAGGAAAGGTGTGGGTGACTTAGTCAATGTTCTGCTGAAGAGGGACGAATTCATAAGGAGTAGTGGATTGCAGGTAAGTAAGAGGAAGGAACGTAGGAAATTAGAGCTCGAGCTGCTTCTTGACCTCAGACTAAAGAAGCTAATTAAGGAACTACTTGCCTCTGACAGTGAATTAACAAACCTATATGAGAGGGTAGTATTAGGCGGTCTAGATACAGTGACAGCCTCAAAGGAAATCATAAGCAAGTTGACCGAGGTCTTAAAACATTATAAGCCCCTCAAATAATGAATTTCTGGCGGCAGGGGCCGTAGTTTAGCTTGGGAGAATGCGGGGTTCGGGTCCTCCCTCACGCGGCGGAAGTCCCCGTGGTCCGGGGTTCAAATCCCCGCGGCCCCACCAATAACTTTCACTCAACACGCGATTAGTTTCCCAAAGTTAGTATTACTTTCACTTAGGACTCTCAGTATGTAACAACATTTCAGATTAGTTTAAGTATAGACTTAAGTGAATCCCTTGCACGGTGAGATTATGCGTGTTGTAACATTTAAGCTAAGAGATGAGGAGCTAGAGGAGCTAGATCGGTTTGCGGCACGCTCAGGGCTGACACGATCTGACGTAATAAGGAGGGCAATTAGGGAGTACATACGAGGGAATGGGGAAGTCCCGCCAATAAGATATAGGATAAGAAAGATAGTGCTCACTTAAGGGGCAAAACAGTTTTAACTAAAAGGACATGGCGGTCCGACGGGGATTCTGTAATCATCTAGTAATTCATCAGCGACAGCTCTCTTCATCCCGAATGTAGAATCTTAGTTATGGGGCTAATTTTGTTATGGTTGTTGCAGAATTTGCTGAAAAATTTCGCTTTGGTGCGGTAAGCATTTAATGAATACTTAAGAGCTATTTCTTTGACTTACTAAGTAGTTCCTCAACTCCCTCCTTTAGCCTAGTTATTCCCTCCTCAATAGCTTCAAAGCTTGTGGCGAAGCTAAGCCTTATGAAGTCTTTACCTGCCTTATCTGGGAATGCAGTGCCTGGAAGCGTAACTACGTGCTTATTGTATAGTATCCACTCAACGAATTCCTCCACGCTTAGGCCTGTTTCGTCAAGTACTTTCTTAACGTTCGGGAATACGTAGAATGCTCCCTTGCTAGGCCATACTTCGAATCCTGGGACCTCCCTTAACTTCTTAACTATTAGGTCCCTCCTCTTCTCGAACATCTTAATCATTTCTTTAACAGGCTCCCACGTGCCTTTTAGGGCCGTTACAGCAGCTTTCTGGGCGAATGAGACAGGACATGACCATATGTTGACTGCTAGCCTAGTGAGCTTTTCAGCTACTTCTCTCTTAATCACTAAATAACCTAGCCTCCACCCAGTCATGGAGAATGTCTTAGAGAAGCCATTAATATAGAGGACATAGTCGCGCCACTCTGGATACGTTAAGAAGGACTTGAATGGTGCGTTATCATATACGAAGTTATCATATATTTCATCTACGAGCACAGTAATATTGTGCTCCTTAGCTATCTCCATAATCTCATCTAATTGCTTAGGCGAGAAGAGAGCGCCCGTCGGGTTCTGCGGGTTGTTAATTACTATAAGCTTTGTCCTAGGCGTTATTGACTTCCTAATTAACTCTATGTCTAGTGCAAAGCCTTCTTCAGCACCTAGCCATTTGAGTGGCACGAACACGGGCTTTGCACCAAGGAACTTAGCTACCTCTGGATATGCTGGATATGATGGCTCAGGAATAATAACTTCATCTCCGGGTCCTACGTAGGCTGATACAGCTAAGAATACAGCGCCCTTTCCGCCAGGCGTCACTATTACCTCACTAGGCTTTACGTCAGATCCGTACCTGCTATTTAAGTACTCAGCTATGGCCTCCCTCAGCTCAGGTATTCCAGCAGTCTCTGTATAGCCAGTAAACTTCTCGTCGAGGGCTTTCTTAGCCGCATCTATTATGTGGTCAAAGGTGGGTACGTCTGGCTGACCAACACCAAAGCTTATCACTTTAGCGCCCTTGCTCGCAAGCTCTCTAGCCTTCGCGATGTAGATGAAGGCCTGTTCTCCGAGCAAGTTAGGTATAATCGGCTTGTATTTTAGCGTCGGAGAGGACATGTGAAATACCACCAATTAAAAGTACATGCCTTTAATAAAAATATTTTTGACTTAACGTAGGCGGAATATCTTCCGCATAGTCCTGCACTAAACTACTTAAATCCCGGAGGTCTAACCTTTACTACATCCTTATTAACTAGCGTAGGTGGTGTCTTACCTTCTGCGAAAGCTATTAGATTATCAGCAACAAGCATTGCCATTGCTAGCCTAGTTTCGTAGGTTGCTGATCCTATATGTGGTGCTAGGACGACATTCTTGAA
>QMWS01000092.1 GCA_003661745.1 Thermoprotei archaeon
ATTGAAAATCTACCTAGACCAGAGAGAAGACCCGAGAGTAGAAGCTATTCTGCGTAGTTGGGTCGAGGTCGAAAGAAGACGGCTACCTCTTGGTGACATGGCTACTGATCACTGTATCGTGGAACGCAAGAGTTACTCTGATTACGTGGCTTCACTGGTTGATGGTAGACTGTTTGATCAAGCTGCTAGAATGACGGAAAGTGAGAAGGTCTGCTTCATCGTGATTCATAACGATTTCAAGGAACCACCTGTGCAGAGACAAGTTACTGACGCTCAGATTTACGGATCGATGGCTGCTTTGGTAGTCGAGAATGCGATTCCAGTAGTCTTCATTCCAAACATTTACAACGCTCTGTACTGTGCGTATAAGATCCTCGAGAAGGTTGAACAGGGTAAGTATCTCAAACCACGTCACCTAAGGAAGCCATCACACAGCAAGGCACCGTGGATTGTTAGAAAGGTGGCACAATTGTTCGACATACCATATAAGACAGCAGCTCAGTTACTGTTGAAATACGGCTCAATCGAGAATATCATGAAAGCAGACGATTTAACTTCTGTTCCTGGAATCGGTACACTACGAGCCCATCGTATCAAAACAATCTTATGCAAAGATTATCGCAAATCATCCTCATCATCTTCATCATCAAGGAGGTGAGTTCAGTACGTTGAAAGTCAAAAGAAAAGTCTATCCTGTAGAGGAATTTGCGAGAAGGCTGGAACTAGGTAAAGATGTCTACTTGCTTTCGATTCACATAGACGAAATGGCAGAAGTAGGCGATGAAACAGAACATCAATTCGTAACGATACGTTACATCGTAAACGAACAGAAGTGAAAACCATGGTTGATGCATACAGTCCGATGATGGCAGAATTCGAAGAAAGGAAAGTACTGTACGCAGACAGGTACTGTCCATTTTACATAATCAGTGTAGGTAGTCACTTATTCAACATACTCAACAAACAGAAGCACTTGTACTTACAGCATGGATTGCCAGTAGACACGAGATGTCACATATTTCTGGTATGTCCAAGTGGCTTTGGTAAGTCGTTCCATATCAGGCAGTTCCTCGAAAATGGAGTTGGTGTCCTGGATCGCAGTCCAATCCAACACGCTATGGAAGGCTCCATGACAGAGTCAGCTTGGGTAGGATCAGTCATCTACGTCGACGGAGAGCCAGTAATAGTTGAAGGAGCAGCAAAGGAGTACGAGTACGGAATCGTAGGTGTCGAAGAATTCTCAGTCCTAACGCAGATGATGCAGTCAGCAAGCAGTAGAACGTTGCATTCACAGTTGCTGACGTCACTTGACAGTGGAATCGTGAGAAAGAGACTCAGAGGAAGCATGAAGATTCACTACACGACTTGTGTAACACTTTGGACAGGTGACAGACCAGCAACATTCGACATGGCGAGTGGAATGCCAAGACGATTGGTCTTCCTCAACTTTTTCCCAACTAAACGTGACGTTGAGATGATGAGAAGGGCTATTCGGTCTGGTGAGGGTATTAAGTATAATCCAGCTAGGCTGGTTGAGATTGGAAAAGTCTTAGAAGAGAAGATTGAAGAGCTAAAACAACTGACGGGCTTAGTCTACGACACTTCGATGTACGCCTTTCTGGATAGGATAAAACAGAGGACGATGCCTTACGAGGAGATCATTTATAAGAGGCTTGCTATCGGCTACAATGTGTTAAAGAAGAACTTGAAAGGCATCTTGAGAGTCGAAGTGGATAAGACTCTTGACAAGTTGTTGATGAGAGAGTATTATTGGAGGCAACAAATTAAGAGAGGAGCCGACGTGTCACATGTGTTTGTGATTTTGTCTGATTATGGTAATAAGATGACACGACGTGATTTGGTGAATAGGTTGAGTGATTTTGGTTTAAACACATTCGAGGCAGCTGCTTTGATTGATAGAATGTTGAAAGAGAGAATGTTGGTTTATAAGAACGGGTACCTGTCATCATATTACGTGAGGAGTGAGGAATGAGACTAGACGGACTACAAGAGGAGTATGCATTAGACAAACTGCTAGCCGACAAGTGCAAATCACCAGCCGACGAATACAGTCATCTGTACGAGGAAGTCAGAGAACTCTGGGATGCGATGAAAGACGGCAATAAGGAACGTGTTGCCGAGAAGCTAGCCGATGTCGTCATTGTGGCAGCAATACTAGCAAACAGACTTGGAATCGACCTGAACAAAGCAGTGTACAAGAGAACTAGACTTAACTATCATAGAGGTTGGTTGCTTAGGAAGCGTCGTGAAGACGCCAATAAAGTTGAAGGAGGTGATAAGTCGTGAATTGGGAAGCTCTTGCAACTCTCGGTGCAGCTGTGATAGCCTTCCTAGGAACGCTTGGTGCCGTTGCAAGCAGGTGGAGAAAAGCATCGAAGAAGATCGTGCTGATTGGCAAGGCACTTGACGAAGTCCAAGACGTGTTCGAAGTCTTCTATGATGAGGATGGAAATCCCAAGGACCTAAGCAAATTCAAGAAGGCAGACCTGATTAACTTGGCCGAACAACTTAGGGAGGCTATCACAGCCATTCAGAAAGTGGTTGAAGATCCATAAAGGAGGTGGTGGGTTTGAAAGAATACGAGATTGATGAGATACTCAGGAAGAAGCCGAATGTACTGAGCTGGCGACGGGACTTAACGAAGATCAGAGGAGGCAAGGACACTGGTGAACCTTGTATCACGGTGTTTGTCACGAGGAAAGTGAAGGCATCGAAGCTTAGACCAGACGAGTTGATTCCACCAGAGATCGATGGTGTTAAGACAGACGTGATCGAACTGGCTGCACCTGATTTCGAAATTGGAGACACGAAGCCTGGACGTCTACTGCCAAGCATTCAGAGACGTATCTCTGGAGGTGTCAAGGATGTCAGGTAAAGTTGACTGGCGACCTTATTGTACACCTGTGAAGGACCAGGGCTGGTGCGGAGCTTGTCCAGCGTTTGGAACAATTGGTTGCATGGAAGCCCACTTGAGAATTGCTAAGGGAGCAGAGTTTAACGTCGATCTGTCAGAGAGTCACCTCTTTTTCTGTGCTGGCGGAGACTGTTACACGGGAGCCTACATGCATAAGGTGTTAGACCAAGCGAAGAACTATATTTGCAGAGAGGAGTGCTGGCCTTATTCTGGCGAAGACGAGAAATGCAGAGAGGAGCCATGTGAGAAGTGGAAGCAGGGAGCTTATCGTATCAAGAGCTGGAAGTATGTCTACAACGAAAACGAGATGAAGGAGCTGTTGAAGAATGGTCCACTGATTACAGTTATGCGAGTCTACCAGAGCTTCCTGCACTACAAAGGTGGCGTCTATCATCCACTGGAGCAAGACGCTTACGTAGGTGCACACTGTGTTGTAGTGGTTGGATACGATGATGAGAAAGGAGCTTGGTTAATACGAAACAGCTGGAGCGAAGACTGGGGCATAGACGGCTATGCGTGGGTAAAATATGGCACGTGTAATATAGATCGAACAATGTTTGCAATAGAGGTCGATCCGGAGCCAGCTGAGCCGATGCCTGAACCTCAACCTCAACCTCAGCCAGAGCCAGAGCCAGAACCTGAAGAAGAGGAAACCGAACAAGAAGAACAGGAAACCGAGGAAGAGGAACCAGAGCCACAACCAGAACCTGAACCACAACCTAAAACTCTCTGGGAGTTACTCATCGAGTGGCTGAAATGGATCCTCGAGAAGCTCTTGGAGGCCTTTTCATCTGTTGTCTGATCTCCTGTATCCTCTTCTTTTTTCTCCACAGCCTCGACTCTTTAAAGTTCTGTATCGGCTCAATGATAGGAAGTCCTAGCAACTCTGCCATTTCACGCAATTCCTTAGGAGTTGGAGTTCCATCAAACTCTATTTCTATTTCGTCTCCCTTTCTCCAAATACTCACTATCTTAGTCGTGCGCATTATCTCATCTAACGTTTTTGGTTTTCTGAACCTGACTATCATGACGACCACTTCTCAAAGATATCTACGTATTCTATCTCTAGGGTGAATGTTGCTCCA
>QMWS01000093.1 GCA_003661745.1 Thermoprotei archaeon
TACGCATAAATCTTTAACCATTCTATGTTGCGATTACTATCTTATATAGTTCATCTTTCTTTAAGTGCTTTAATAAATCCAATAAATAAAGGTGCTGGCTGCAGGGGCCTGCTCTTAAACTCTGGATGAGCCTGGATCCCTAAGTAGAATTTTGAGCCCTTTAGCTCCATTATCTCAGGAAATCCCTCCTCACTATATCCGCTTACAATAAATCCGCACTCACTGAACTTATCGATATACTTCGGGTTTACCTGGTACCTGTGCCTGTGTCTTTCGTAAATTATATCTTTCTTACCGTAAATTTCGTAAGCCTTAGTACCCTTAACAAGCCTTATCGGCAGTGTCCCTAACCTCATCGTACCTCCCTTATAGATGACCCCTCTCTGCATAGAGAGTAGGTCAACAACTGGATGAGGAGTATTCGGATCTACCTCTGTCGTGTTTGCCTTCTCCAATCCCAACACATTTCTCGCGAACTCAACAACCATTAATTGAAGACCGAAACATATGCCCATAGCAGGTATCTCCCTCTCCCTCAGCTCCTTAATTAACATGATCTTACCCTCAGCACCTCTAACACCAAAACCAGGCAGTACTATAGCACCATCAACACCCTCAAGAACCTCCCCCGCCTTAATTATACCTTTCTCAACCTCCTCCGCCTCAATCCACTTTAACTTAGGTTTAACTGAGAAGTGCGCTGAAGCGTGCTTAAGTGCCTCTACTATGCTCAGGTAACTATCCCTTAATCTAGTATATTTTCCTATCATAGCTATGGTAACGTGCTTCCTTGCACGCTTCAGCTTGTTAATAAACTCGATCCATTTACCTAAGTCAGGTTCGCGATACCCTATCTTTAAGCGTTTACTTATTAGAGAATGAAGCCCCTGCTCTTTTAGTATAAGCGGAACCTCGTAAATTAGGTCGACATCATAGTTACTGAATATCGCTTCCTCAGGTACATTGCTGTAGAGCGCCAACTTTCTTTTAGCTTCCTTAGTTAGCGGCTCCGTAGACCTAGCTACAAGTATATCTGGCTGGATACCTATCCTCCTTAACTCCTGAACGCTATGCTGTGCTGGCTTAGTCTTTAATTCACCTGTAGTTGACAGCTTAGGCACTAACACCACATGTATAAATAGCGTGTTTTCCAAACCTTCCTCAAGCCTCATCTGCCTGGCCGCTTCAAGGAATGGAAGCCCTTCAATGTCACCAACAGTACCGCCTATCTCTATAATAACTATCTCAGCACCCTGCTCTGCAGCAACATCTCTAATTTCCCTCTTTATCTCATCCGTAACGTGCGGTATTATCTGAACTGTCTGCCCTAGATAATCACCCCTACGTTCCTTCTCTATAACTGACTGGTATACCTTGCCTGTAGTTATGTTGTTCTTCTTACTTAAATTAGTACTAAGGAACCTCTCGTAATGGCCTATATCAAGGTCGGTCTCTCCGCCATCCTCAGTTACAAATACTTCGCCATGCATGTAGGGATTCATAGTGCCTGCATCTACATTAACATAGGGATCTATCTTTATTGCCGTTACCTCATACCCCATAGACTTAAGTAGCAATCCAATAGAAGCCGACGTAACACCCTTCCCTAAACCTGAAAGGACACCGCCAGTCACAAATATGTACTTCCTCGTCACTGCCCCACACAAGTACTCCGTTTTAGTACTTTAGAAAAGCTTTCTTCAAAATAATTCCAGCAATGTATTATTTGAGCCTCTAGGCGCCGAGGACGTCGAGTGCCGTAACGATAGCGTGAAGATAGACGGTCATCATAATTAGTGAGTGATCTTTTAAATGATACTCATTATAGCATCATCAACAGGAAGATTATGATGCTACTAAGGCATCTGTGCCCGCTCTGCGGAGGAACAGTGAGTGAGGACGCCCTAAGAAACGGCTTACCGTGCAATAGGTGCATCCGCTCACTGAAGATCCCGCTACGTAGGGAAGGTACAGAAGTCAGCAAGCTCACACTGAACTTAGCTGTATCTTCAGGTAGTACTTACGCTGAACTCGAGCCTATTAACAAGATCATTACCAGAGACGAGCTTAAGGATTTCGAGGAGTTCTTCCACAAGATAACTGGAAAATACTTCTGGTCCATCCAGAAGTCTTGGGCTAAGAGAATGCTCTCAGGCGAGTCCTTCGCTCTAATAGCGCCGACAGGTGTGGGCAAATCTACGCTACTTCTTTCTTATGCCCTCTATAGGACACGCAAAAACAGTAGAGTACTCTATATTGTACCAACGCGCGAGTTGATGAAACAAGTAGCAAATAACTTTGTGCAGACAATTAATAGTAGTGAGTCACTACTTGGAGAAGTGAGGGTATATACCTCAGATACTGTCAAGGAAGAAGCTGAAGGAAGTATAAACAACTTAAAGCCTCCATTCATAATCGTGGTGACTCATGCCTTCATATTTAGAAATAAAGGAATGTTCGATAATGTAAGATTCGACCTGATAGTAGTCGATGATTTTGACGCGCTACTAAAGTCTTCCTCTCTTATTGACTTAATACTGAAGTGCCTAGGTATAAGCGAAGAAGCCATAAACTTGGCTAAGAAGGTAATAAACCTCAAGTCTGAAATACTCTACTATAAGTACTTAGGTAATATAGAAAAAACGAGTGAATTGCAAGAGCAGCTATATGAGATTAAGCTCAAGCTAGCTAAGGAAATAAACTATGATGAAGTGGGGCAGCTGCTCATCGCTAGTGCTACGGGGAGAGCTAAGGGTACTAGAGTGAAGGTGTTAAGGGAGCTGCTCGGCTTCGAAGTAGGCTCTATAATGGATTATTTAAGGAATATCGTGGAGGCTAAAGAGCACCTTGATAGAGTAGACGTGATTAAGCTCCTAAAGAAGCTGCACGGGGGCACGCTAGTATTTGTAAGTAAGGACTTAGGCATCAGGAAGGCAAGAGAACTAGTTGAAAAGCTGAAAAGTGCTGGAATAAGTGCTGTCCTCGCTAACTCGCGAAAAGCGCTCGACTTACTAAGAAAAGGTGAGGTCAGAGTTTTAGTGGGCGTAGCGACATACTACGGAATATTAACTAGAGGCATAGATGAGCCGCTTAAGGTGTATAATACTGTTTTCTTAGGAATACCTAAGTTCGAGATCAATATCGATGTTCTGCTGCAGAATCCAAGAAACTTAGTTTCTATAATACTAGGGCTGGCACAAAAGGGCTACATATTAAGTGATGACGAAAAAACTCTAGTACGTATTGTTAGCAGGCTTAGTCCTAGTAGGCTAAAGATACTTCAGCTAGCGCTAAGGGCAGGCTTTGAAGTAAACGATAAACTGAAGGATACGTTGGACCTTATACTTAAGGTGATTCCTCGAGTTAGCAAGACACTAAAGGAGTACGTCAACGAGTATGGAAAACTTGTCATAGGCAACTATGTAATAATCAGGAAGGGTAGTACATATGTTGCTCAGGTACCTGACGTGATGACTTACATACAGGCATCAGGAAGATGTAGCAGGCTCTATAAAGGGAGGATGACATTAGGGCTTTCTGTAATCCTATATGAAGATGATGACCTACTTAAAATATTCGAGAAGAGATTAAAGAATTATGTCCCATCTTCTAACCCAATACCGCTCAGTGAATTAGATCTTGAAGATATTAAGGAGAAGCAGATTAAGTCACGTTCGGAGAGTGCAGGTAGGGTTGACGTAGATAAAATAAGGTCCGCCCTAATAGTTGTTGAGTCGCCAACAAAAGCTAAAACAATAGCTAAGATGTTCGGCAACCCAGGCAGGCGATATATTGGAGACTACATAGCTTATGAAACCGTGATAAGCCTTGGAGATGAGGTGTATGTAGCAACTATAGCTCCAACTCTAGGACATATACTGGATCTCGCCGTCGATGAGGGAATCCATGGTGTGAGGATAGAGGGCAGCAAGCTAATCCCAGTATACACGACAATAAAGAGGTGCTACGACTGCGGCTACCAATTTACGGATGAGTCTAA
>QMWS01000094.1 GCA_003661745.1 Thermoprotei archaeon
GTATACAACCTGGCGGTCGTCGTCACAAACCAGGTCTTGGCGAACCCCCAGGCGTTCTTCTCAGACCCCACCCGGCCCGCCGGAGGCAACGTCCTAGCACATGCCTCGACGCATAGGGTGCTACTTAGGAAGAAGAAGGGTAACGTGAGGCAGGCTACCGTCATCGACAGCCCGTCGCTACCGTCCGACCGTACAGCGGTCTTCATGATAACCAGTAGGGGTATAGAGGATGCGCCGGAGGGCTAGGGGAGGCTTAGACCCCGAATAGAATACAGCATCAGGGATAAAGCTTAAATTTGACGTATATAGGATGTCTGCAGGTAAAAATGTCTAGTCGAAAGGTCGAAGAAGAAAAGTTTCCATGGCTACTAGTAATACTTGTGCCGGCGATCTTAGGCTTCATAGGACCAATATGGCAACTGCTCATATCAAACTACCCGAACTGGGTCGTGAACTCTCTAGGGGAATCGGTATGTAACATAGGGCTGTCTACAGCTCCTTTCCTGATGCTTCTTTTGGCAGCACCGCTCTATAGGATAGAATCTTTAAGGAAGAAGCTGGGAGTCAGGACTTTGGCATACCTCTATATAAGCTCTCTGGTAACTTCATATTACATCAACTATCCATGGGCGTTAGAGCAACGTTATCTCTATGCGGTTAGGATCACTGAGAGGGAACTTGCAGAGAGGGTCGTGCCTACGTTTATGTGTCCGCCGTACGACGTGGTGATGCGCCTAGCTAACGGTGGTCCGATAGACTGGGGTGCATGGGCTACTCCGATCGCGTGGTTCTGGGTCTACAATATAACCATGGGGATCTTCATGCTGTCCGTAGCGACGCTGTTCAGAAGGCTCTGGATAGATGTCGAAAGAGTCCCGTTTCCACACGCGTTAGTAGCATACGAGCTGGCTAAAGGCGACGCCTCCGAGAGAGGATGGAGCAAATTCTTCATCATCGGTGTCATAATCGGACTGGCCTTCCAGATCCCAGTAACCCTCACAGGGATATTTCCCTGGTTTCCGGATCTTTACGGAGTCAAATACAGAACATGCGGTCACTTAACCCGCTGGTTTGGCGGCGACGAGCCTATGGGCACAATACCTGGTATGATGGGTGTAAACTACAACCCTGCAGTATATGCAGTGGCTTATATGGCTCCGCTATCTATCTTACTCAGTACATGGTTCTTCGCTCTAGTGTATATGATCGCTGTGCAGATAGCGTGGTACATGGGCTTCTACACAGGCATAACAGACATCGGAACCTGTGGCAGGTTCTGGTGTCACCCGTCACCTCAAAATGATCCTCCGCTAAAGTTCATGGCTGTCGCTGTAGGGGCTCTAATAGCTATGGGTATTATGCACTTAATACTTAATCGGCATTACATATCTGAAACCCTTTCGGCGGCTCTCAGAGGCTCTAGAGAATTCAAGGAAGAGCCTATAAGCTATAGGGCATGTTTCATAATGATGGGGGCATCCGTCATAGCAATTATAGCTTTCTGGATGATATCTTCACTATCATTCATAGACGCTTTGTTCATGCCTATAACTGCCTTCGCCTTCCTGTATCCTATGGTTCGAATCTATGGTCTTTCTGGAGCCTACATAAGAACCGAAGGGCCTGGTCTCGCATTCTACAAACTCCTACACCCCGAAGTACATAGACCTCCGACAACCCAAGAATATCTAATCTATAGAGCAACGGCTCAATCAGGTTCAGGTTTACCATCATATCCATGGGGTGCTGCCGCTTTCTCGACGTTCGCATCATACAAGTTCGCCAGTCTAGCAGGTTTAAGCCCGAAGAATACGTTTAAGACGCTATCGGTCGCTCTATTGATAGCCCCACTAGCGTCGCACATAGCATTTATATGGCTTTTACACACGGTAGGTGGCAAACACATAGCCATGTGGACGAGCTGGTTTGAAGGTATAGGCGAGAGAATCGAAAGGATCCCTGATTGGTGGGCTTCTCTACCCGCTACTGAGCCATGGATTGAATACGCGGTTATAGGTGCCATCTTTATGGCTGCTTTAAGCTGGCTACACGCGAGGTTCATATGGTTCCCTCTCGAACCTGTAGGCTTCATGATAGGGACGACTGGCGCGTCGGTTCTGCATGGTCTCTGGATGCCGTTCCTCGTAGCGTGGGTGCTTAAGATGATAACGCTTAGAGCTGGCGGGGCTAAGCTATACGAGGAATACGGTGCTCCGATAGCTTCAGGAGCCGTTACAGGATGCATGATAGGAATGATCTTCGGCGGAGTACTATGGATAGTAAGATGGTTTATACCATTCTAAGCTCCAATGTTTATTTTTCAACTTAAAATATGTTGATTTCATATACGATTTTTAATAAAAAATTTTTAATAAAGGATCGTTTCTCTAGGTCTGTGATTGTATGGCCGTCGGTAAGATTTCCATATACCCAGATAGGGTTAGAGGTTTAATCGACCCTAAGGTTTACGGGCATTTCATAGAGCATTTGTGGACGTGTATCTATGACGGTATATGGGTTGGTTTAGACTCTGAGATATCTAACATACAGGGTATTCGCAGAGATGTCGTTGAAGCACTTAGAAGAATAGAGCCGCCTATCATAAGGTGGCCTGGGGGATATTTTGCCGAGCTTTATAACTGGGTCGATGGAGTAGGGCCTAGGGAGTCTAGACCTGTACGGGTTTGCCCAACCCAGCCTAATGGTGTTGAAACCAACCAGTTTGGGACAGATGAGTTCATACGCTTATGCAGGCTTGTAGGCGCCGAGCCCAACATATGCGTGAACACGTCAATAATAACTCCACGAGAAGCCGGCTTCTGGGTGGAGTACTGTAACAGGAGGGATACGGATTACGCTAAGCTTAGAGTCCGTAACGGAAACCCAGAGCCCTACAACGTGAAATATTGGAGCATAGGTAATGAATGCTACTTTATGTATCCTCCTGTAGACTACGCCACCCGATACTTAAACTGGAGGCACTTCATGAGAAACGCGGATCCTACGATAGAATGTATCGCATGTGGAATTGAGCCGATCTATCATCCAAAGCCGTGGGCTTTAGGCGATTGGGGTGAAGAGGTTGTCAAAATGATTCAGAGCGAAATGGAGTACTACTCCGTTCACGTGTATTTCAGCTCAGGGTCTGAAGACAAGTTTAGCGACGAAGAATACTACCATCTTTTCGCCGCTCTTGAAAATAGGTTGACTTCGTCCATTAACAGAGTTATCGGTATACTAGACTACTATACACAAGGTAAAAACGTTAAGATCGCGTTAGATGAGTGGGGTGTATGGCATCCGGGACACGATATGAAAGGAAATATGACTCAGAAATGCACTCTCAGAGATGCGCTGTTCACGGCTTGCTTCTTCAACATCCTACATAGGTATCCAAGTAAAATCGGAATGGCCAACGTGGCTCAAACCGTGAACGTTTGCCACTCTCTCATAATCACCGATGGGGGGAGGATGTTCCTAACCCCGACATACCATGTGTTCGACTTATATAGAGGGTTCAAAGGCTCTCAGAGCTTAGAGATTAAGATAGAGTCCGAAACGTTTAAAGATCCGCTACATAGGTATACCGAGCGAAAAATACCGCATCTTTCAGCATCAGCAGCTAAGTCCGGCAATGGATTAATCGTGTCACTAGTAAACCTGAACTTAGACGAAGAGATAGACTGTGAAGTTGAACTTAGAGGTAGCGAAGTAATTGGAGGTGTTAGAAGAATATTAACCTCAAGAGACGTTAGAGACGTCAACAGCTTCGAAACCCCTAACCGAATAATGCCTAAAGAGGAGGAGGTAAAAATCCGCGGCGAAAAATTCACGGAGAAACTACCGCCACACACGCTGACCATATTAGAGCTTAAAACACGTCCGACTCCTTCCTAGGGCCCAAGTGGATCATAGTTAGTGTGTGCTCCTTAAGAGATGTCTGTGCACGCTAATCTTTGAAATCAGGCAAATATTCTCTTTCTATGCGTAAC
>QMWS01000095.1 GCA_003661745.1 Thermoprotei archaeon
AGCTCTAATTCTCTCATATCCCGTTCAACAAATTCTTCCCACGTAGTTGGGTCATCGGGTCTACCTCTTGATTTGAGCCTCCTAAAGCGCTCCCTGGGCGAAGCATGGACAGCTACTAGCACTACATCACCATGTTTCCTAAATTCCGTTACCTCATCAATACTCCTAACGCCGTCAATAACCAGAATCTTGTCACTATTCTCTTTTAACTCCTCAAGAATTAAGCGGGCAACAATCGCACTTCCATACTTTCTACGTAAGTTCTTAGCGAACTCCATCATAGATTTCGCATCAGAACCCATACCAGCCTCCTTAGCCGCCTTCCGAACCGCATCTCCCATAGTATATAGTTTAACTCCCAATTCCTCAGCTATGTATCTAGCAATAACTGATTTACCAGCACCGGGCATGCCTGTAACGCAAACAAATACCCGATGTTGTAGCTCTCGACGCATTCGCGCCCCTATTATGGCTTACCTAAGACTTAATTAAAATTAGAAATTCTGGACACTTCATAACCGCTGAAGAATTACTCAATTAATTGTACCTCCCTGTAATACCTCCAGCAGGTATTTTTTATGTATTACCTATAGTTGGGTTGCTGTCGTATCAATAAGGCTGTAATACCTGGCAAGTATTTCTATGGTCTCTGGTTATCTATCTTATCAAGGTATAATATTACTTGGTGTCATTGATGCCTGTTCTCTTCAGATGCAGTGGTTGTGGTACAATAATTTACCGGTTTGAGAGGGTAGGCCAAGATTGCTTTGGTTTACCCACACCTTCAGAGCTACTAGCAATGTTCAATGGAAGATGCCCGGCTTGCGGAAAGAAGCTAAAGCTACCTAGTATAGATGACATAATAATAACTGGCAGGGTAAGGGAAGTCATCATGAGACGTATAAGTCAACATAAAGTTGAGCTAGATGAATCGCTTCTGCATCCAGCCTCCATCCATGAGGGAACTTTAAGAACTGCCTCAGTCAGCCAATAAGTAAAGTCTTTATCGGCCAGTAACTTACCTGGAAGTTTCGTCAAGACATTCACAATTATATCAATGACAGAAAACTCCTTAGGTAAACTACTTATAACTTCTTTGCGTAGCACATCAGTAATTTCCGTATACTTTCTTTTACGTAATACATACGGCCTGCCATCACCACTTATCCAAGGACCAAAAACCGTGCGATTACCTAAGTACTTGTTAATGAATTTACTTAAGTTCCCTTTTACGTGAGGTGGCGGACCCTCATGAAGCTTGTATTCACTTAAGTTACAAGACTCTGTCTCATAAAATAAAACAGCTATTTCCTTCTCATCGCTCCAGACTCTTGAGTCAACCACCTTGAAGTCGAATTGCGAGATGATGCTCTCCCCCCTCTTTAAGATCTTCTTGAGGATTCCCCAGAGAACGTCAGGTACTAACTCCTCATTAATCTTAAGAACTATGAAGGAGAGGCACCTCTTAGACTCAATAATATATTTGCCTAGCTTCTCTATACTTACAGCTTCTCTTTTAGGAAAGAAGAAGGTCTCAGATGGATTTGTTAAAAAACACGTTGAGGCTACTATAGCTAGACTTAATGACCGCTTTGAAACAGCGGCCGCTGCATTTCGTTTTAGGTCCACAGGATCAGGAAAAATTAATGCAGAATCTTTGAATAACTTGAGAAGCAACTTTACTTCATGCTTAGGTAGATCACCAATAGCTACTACATGTGGAATCTTCCATTTGGATATAGACTTAAGCGTATCTATGAAATTACCGTACTTTATTATCAGTAGCTCACATAAGTAGCCAGAAAAGCCCTCTACCTTTACTTCAGCACCATATACGCCTATACCCTTAAAGAATTTCTTTAGAAGACGGACCTCATCTTTCTGCGCATCACTAAGATTATTTATGACGTAACGCGTATGAAACGGCGTTCTATCAACAGATGTTTTTATTTCCTTAATGCTTCTTGCCCAATATGCTGGAACAATGTCCGCTTCTATACCATCATCACGTACAACATGTATGTACGGGTGAGTAGCATAGCGCAGCTGCACGGCGTAACGTGCCGAGAGAGGAGGAATTAATGGATCTATTATCTCTCTCTTTATCCACTCATTATTTATTGCATCATTCCTTACCAGTATGAATATGTCTAAGTCCATCTCATTCCGTAAGCATGTTCCCTTAGCTAAGGAACCTTCTAACTCAACCTTAAACTCATACCTCAGCTTAAGCGAGGACTCAATCAGCTCCTTTACTTCATGAAAGAAATCCCATGCAGCTTCTAACTCCTCTTTAGTAGGTCTAATTCTCTCTTTAACGCTCTCCACTACAGTTTCTAGAATCCTATTAAGAGCTGAAGCACCCGCTTCGGTGCCGCTAATAACTAGTCACCTAACTTAACAGATTTTAAGTCTATGTATAGGGGCCCCTGGGGCCTAAGTATGCTCCTCTTTAACTTTACCGTAGTAACTGTGTACTCCCCGAATACTAGGTCTTGATTCTCGCTAATTAAGGAAGCCAGACACTCCCTATCGATACTTCCCTTAACTCTAGCAATCGTTATGTGCGGAGTGAACTCATGCTTATCAGGCCGTACTATATCTTTCAGACAATTATCCAGGATCCTGCGTAGTTGCCTAAACTGATCAACGCCTTCCTCGACACCCACCCATATAACCCTCGGCCTGGAAAGGTTAGGGAATGCACCAACACCTTTAACTATCACCTTAAACTTCTTAACTGAAGCACATTGATCGAGGCACTTCTCTATCGACGGTAACAGTGCCTCAGGAACTTCACCTATAAACCTAATAGTTAAGTGTATGTTTTCATCTTCAACAGCTTTAATACTTCTGCCTCTAGCGCAAGCAATAACTTGATCCCTAAATGTGAGTATCCTCTTAAGTACATTCGCGTCTTCTACCTCCACAGCTATAAATAACCTTATCAATGTATTAGCCCAATCTAACACATTAAATATCCGGTAATAATACTTAATGCCAATTGTCACATCTTTTTACTGCAAGTAGGGTGTTCTTTACTAAATTTCTAATGAAGTCGTATCTAGGAAGTATTGGGGTGAGAAACTGCTCACCATTAACTACATAGGGATTGATGGATTAAGTATTTAAGATGCTAGAGTTAGAGACTTGTGGAGTATGGGGCCGTCGTCTAGCTTGGCTAGGATGCCAGCCTGGGGAGTAATCCCCGCCCGGAGCGCTGGTGGTCCCGGGTTCAAATCCCGGCGGCCCCACCACATTACTTCTACTTCTTACTGCTTGCCAAGATCAAAAAGTCTTAATTTATTAAGTAGCTCCACAGCTTTTTTGACACCTTCATCTAGATTATCTGCTGCGACATTAAGAATGATGTTTGTATTTTTTACTTTAAACCTAAACCTATGTTGTCCAGCATAAGTATACTCCTCAATTAACTCTAACTCCATATTTTTCATAATACAACCACCCAAGGCAGCCTACAGTACTACCTTTATTACCTCACAGTAAGTAATAAGCTTTGGATGTGATGAGTGCCCTATCCACTGACGCCTCAAATGAGGAGGGGCATACCCCGGCTGATTGGGCGGTATATAAACATGATAATATTATATAATGTAATTTAATTTACGTATATAGTCATATTAAAATTGGTTGCAGTAGTATGAGCGGGCTTAATACACTAAAAAGAATCGTCTTAGAGACTCTGGATGAGCTGGGTGACATATCAACGGATGAGCTAATTGGCTATCTACAATCTAAGGGCATTACGAGTGCAACAGCAATGGATATTCGCAAGGCAATATCACAGCTTATCAGAGACGGTGTAATTATCAAGATTCCTGATACAAGAAAGAAGAAGTTTGTCTTAAGACTAAAGCACGCTTAGGCTCTAGGAGCTATCCAAAATACTAGCTTAGAACTATCCTCTACCGACAGGGTTATCTTCATAGGAAGGCCAGCACC
>QMWS01000096.1 GCA_003661745.1 Thermoprotei archaeon
ACTACTGTGAGTTCAAGCCGTTATGTAAGAATGAAAAAGAGTTACTTAGGTTCTTGGGCGAACGCTTGGAGAACCGGTAGTAACTCCTCGTACATATCCTCAATCACTTTTTTCACGGCTTCTGGTTTACGCAGGTATACGCACAGCACGGGGTCTAGGTTGCTCTTCAAGCACTCATCTCGTAGCAGTATGCCCGCCTCCTGTAGCACGGCTTCCCTGAAGCCGGGTATACGTATGCTCGCAAATACTAGCTCAGCCATAATGCGTAGCCGTGGAGTAGTACACTTCTCCCAGAAGCATTTTAGTGCCTCGGCTACGTTGGGCTTCTCGTTGCACTCTAGTGCCGTCTCCATGCTACATGTCATCGGCTCTACCTGTGAAGCCATTGCTAGGCTGTAGATGATATCGGCTAGCA
Organism: Thermoprotei archaeon; assembly: GCA_003661745.1. Taxonomy (GTDB): domain Archaea; phylum Thermoproteota; class Thermoprotei_A; order Sulfolobales; family NBVN01; genus B83-G16. The sequence goes on from QMWS01000096.1 coordinate 416, forward strand.
GATTCCTAACCCTGTTCTCCGTTAGGTCTTCTACGTACCCCACCATAGCACCTCATGCCCCCTAAGCTTCTCGGCATAGTCCTTCAGGTTCTTATAAGCCTCGTATATCTCCTCCCATACACGGTTGTAGAGGTTGCAGAACTCTTTGAGCTTCTCAGGTGCTGATTCTGGTAGGTATTTGCATCCTAGGTCTATAGCCATGTCTGCTATCTCTAGTGGTAGTATTGTCCTAGCCATTGTCTTGAACGCCCACTTGATGGCTTCCCGTACCCCTATCCGGTAGAGCAGGTGTCGGCGTATAGCCTCTAGGGCTATCACTGTGGCTATGGTGCCCTCGACTATCTTCTGCCCCGTGCTAGCCTCATAGGTTTCCCCGACATAGTTATAGTATTGCTTACATGCCTCACTCTCCGGGTTTACCGCACAGTAGGATTCCAGAGCCATTAGTGCGGCTCCTATCATTCCCATGCCGGGCTTACTGGTTATCGCCTTAACGGTGGCGGCAACTGTGCCAACGGCTTTCCCTATCTTTGTCCCCATCCCTGCTAACAGTAGCAGTAGCGTTATAGCTTCCTCCCTGTCCTCCCTAGACATTTACAACACCACCGTTGTTCCCGCTAGCCATCCAAGTGTAAACTCTAGTATATCCAACCATCCCTTGTCCCCCACTCGTAACTGCTCTAGGAACTCGTAGGAGATGAATAATAAAACCAGTTGGAGGCTCACTAGTGGATTCACTATGTTCAGTAGTCCTGCTACTATCCCTGCTACTACGTGGATGACATCGCTCAGTTTTATACCTGCCAAACTGATACCCTGCAAGACCCGCAATAGTCCCGACAACAAGGCTGAAGAGTGTACCATCAATTCCCCTCCACAGGGCTATAGCCTCCAATATGGTGAGCGATATGATGGCAATTATTTTGACTAGGGTATCCCCCTTCACGGGTCATCCCTGCTTCCTCTTTAGTATGGCTTTACCTTTACCAATTGACGGCTCTAGTGTTATCTCTATCTCTAGCTCAGTGATGATTTTCTCCACTAATTGTTCTATCAACGCATTGAATCTTTCATCTTTAATTATCCTGGTGGCTGGTTTATGGCTCATTCTCTATCACCACCGCATCTATTTCTACATAAGTGTTTCTCATGTATCCTGTTTGTGCAGAACTGCCTATCTTGAGCTGTACTTCTACCTGTAATATGCCGTTTGAGTCTGTCTCTGCAACAATATCAGTATGAGCTATGTTTTCAATAGACGTATAGTCTCGAACATTAAGGCTTGCCTCGCAGAATGCAACACCTTCAATCAGTAGCCTACTGTACACTGGATAAGAAGTACTGTACATTTCTCTGGTAAACTTGATTTTCCGTATCCACACCAGGGCATTAGGAACGCCTATGTCCAGGTTTAGCGTGGACACTGTCACATAGGATGTTGACGTAGTGCTATACTCGTTCGGGTCGCTAGCAGACATTCGTTTTTTCGTTAGTCTACGATACCCGTATTCCCATATATCCCTAGGTTCTACTCCTCTCCCGCCACCTATGGTTGTTATGGGCATGTTGCCTCATCTTCTAGCTACCATACCCATTCGGTTGTAGCGGTTATTCCTTTCGCGGATGAAAGTGTAATGATTATTTCTAGCCAGTAGCCGGATGGTACGAATCGTGGGCTGGTGAACTCTATTACCTTGCTACCGTATGCTAGCGGTATGTTCTTGGCTATTGTCGCCCGTGTGGTATCATTGGTGTAGGCTATCTCCTTGATGTAGTCCCCGTTAGCCGGTGATTCGATTTCTACTAGGACGCTCTTAAGATACTTGCCTCCCGGGTCGAAGTCTATGTCTCCCCCACTCTTTACTACTATCGTGTTGTCCCCGTAGGCTCCGGATACTGGTGTTGGTGTCCCGTGTATCTCGTTGTTATCCCATGATGCCTTTATGGTGTTGTATATCTGTGATATGGGTATATCTAGCTTGTTGTTGTTTATGTTGTCGAGTACACTCTTTATGTTCTCTAGCCGTGTGTGTGTCCCGCTGTCCGGGTAGTCGGCTGGGAAGTTGTTTATGTTTACGCTTCCACCTTCTTTTAGGAGACCGACATCGTCTACTGTTATGCGTACGGGTAGGTGGTCGGCTACGTTCTTCCATGTAGCGGTCGCAGAGTCGTAGATTTGCAGTCTTGCTAGGCGTGGTTGTGTATTTTGTATTGCTGATACTATGTCGCCACGGTGCTCTGATAGCTTGATGTCTAGGTTCTGGAGATAGATGGATAGCTCTGACCCAGAGCCGTCCTTTAGCACTACGCCTAGGAGTAGCTCGTCTAGTAGCTTACGTACCCCGGCTTGTCCGCTTGTAAGCTCTTCTCGTATTGCTCGGCGGATGTTCTCAACTGTGTTCATTTCTCCCCACCTTTGGCTACCTTCTTGAACTCCTCTATGTCATCCTTGTTTATGGTTTCCCCTATGGGTAGGATTACCTCTATGTGTTCTTTCTTCTTTATGATTCGAGCCATCTTGCTATCGCCCTCCAGTACTTGTCTCTTACCCTGCGGTATACCTCGTTTGGTAAGAGTACGCCTATGCCCCAGTACGAGAAGACTATATCTGTCATGGGGTCTAGTGGTGTTACTTTTACTGCTAGGTAGCGGTGTGCCTCAATCGGGTAACCGTATCTTACGAATGGCACCCACTCCGAGTACGTGGATGATAGCACGTAACCGTCTTGGTGTACACGCTGGTCGTCTATCCAGTTCTCTATTGCGGCTTTGCCGTCCGGTGCTATTGTCATCCTGTAGAGTACTGGGAGATACACCATGTTTTCTGGTACCTCGAATTTTAGGAGTACTGGTAACGAGCCCGCGGGTATTGGTAGTGATACTACGCTACTTAGCGGGGCACCACCGGTTTCTCTGAGAATGCTTCCTATCAGGAACTCGGGTGTGACCGTGATTGCTACACTCATAGAGATTCACCCTATGCTATGAAGTAGCCTGGTGGTGGAGCCAGCTCGGGTGTAGTCTCTGTTGTAGCAGTTGCAACCCTTGGTTGTAGACCGCATACAAGCTCCACGCTTCCGGTGGCAAGTATGTCTTCTATTTTTCGTAGCATTTCCTCGTACATCTCCCATGATGGCTCTGGGACATAATTTGGCACTAGATCTATTACTAGGTATCTCAGGGGTATACCCAGCATTTCGGCTACCTTGGCGGCGAATCTCTGTGCCATCTGGAATTCCTCGAATGAACGCAGGATGTGTTTCTGGTAGCATGGCACCCTGACTATGTACTTTTTCTTCTCCCATGGGCGACAAATTATGGTTACCCCGTCTATCGTTACTGATTCTTCCTGCATCTGCTTCTCCGGTGTCTCGACTACCTGTTGCGTGATTTGTTGTTTTACCTCCTCGGCTTCTTTTATCAAGTCCTCTGCTGATACTACTTGCTCTTGTACTACTGGTTCAGTAACCATTTGCTCTACTGGTTGCTCGGTTGTGGTTGGTTTTAACACACTCTCTATAAC
>QMWS01000097.1 GCA_003661745.1 Thermoprotei archaeon
AAGATACGGGCATGACGTTGGTATAAGGATACTGGATAAAGCAATTGGCTATGTGTATGGAAGAGGTAATAGGGTAGTTAGAGAGCTGGCCAGGTGGTACAAGATACCTGTAATTAACATGGCGGATGATACGTTTCATCCTACTCAGGCGCTAGCAGACTATGCGCCGCTAGGCTTTACGTTAGATCCAAAGATAATCGGGTGGGCTAAGAAGAATGCTGAAGCTAGCGGTGCTGTGCTGGTGTTTACTACAGATTTCAGGGAGGCAGTTGAGGAGGCTCATGCAGTGTTCCCGAGGAGTTGGACCTCACCAAAACTTGTCGAGTTAGGGTAAAGTAAGTTTGCTGAAGAAGAGAGGAGGATTTACGAGAAGTATAGGGACTGGCGCGTAGCTAGAGAGATTTTCGACAGAATGGATAAGTCAGCTATCTTAATGCACGTTATGCCAATATTTAGAGGGTATGAAGTCGACGACATAGTAGGTAGTCTTAGGTCAGTACTCTACGATCAGGCAGAAACGTTCTCTACACCAAGATGGCAGTGCTTGCATTAACTATGGCAAATATTAGGTAGCAGATGTAAAGGCCCGAAATTAGAATTAACGTGAATAAAGTAAATTTTTCCATGCAACTAAAGGTAAGTACATCAACGCTTCATTTAAGAAGTTATTATATGTTTTATCTTCTACGACTCATGTGAGACGTGGGTAAGTATTATGGGTGAGCCCTGGTATGTAGGTTACTGGGAAGGAAGGGACTTCTTAAGGGTAATAGACTTCGCGCAAGAGGAGATAAGAAAGGTACTTGATGCTGCATTCGACCTTAAGCGAAAGTTCAAAAAGCAGAGTTCCTACCCCATACCTGAAGGGTAGGACGCTATACCTGACATTCTATAAATAGAATAGATCATTGAGAACTAGAAATAGCTTTGAGGCCGGTATATTCCAGTTAGGTGGTCACGCGCACTTCATAAGTCCTAACGATGTATATACGCCAGTTCTGCAGAGGATATGGTGCCCTATCAGACAGAGGCAATAAGGGATGTGGCAAGGGTCTTAAGCAGGTATGGCGACGGCATCGCAATAAGAATTTACGGTGACGCAACAAAGTGGATAATAGGAAGAGGCCAGAGTTATTGAGGAGTTTGCCAAGTGAGCTTCAATACCTGTTCTCAATATGGAGGATGAGCCCTGTCACCCGTTCCAGGCATTAGCGGATATTATGGCAGTGCTTGAGTATAGCACCTAATCTACGAGGGAAGAAATTCGTAGTATCCTGGGCTTATTCTGGCGGGCTAAAACCGCTGGCCACCCTTCAGAGTGTAACGCTGGTAGCAGCCATGTTTGATACTGAAGTAGTGCTTGCTCATCCGCCCGGTTTTGAGCTAACCAATGAAGTCGTGAATAAGGCCAAAGAATTAGCTGACACCTACGATGGTTCATTCAGAATAACGAATGATATGAAAGAAGCGCTTGAAGGCGCTGACTTCGTCTATCCAAAGGCTTGGAGCCCGAAAGGATTCTTCCCGTCATACAGTAACAGGGTAGATAAAGAGGGAGCTAAGGAGTATCAGAATAGATTCAAGAACTGGACAGTCACCCGTGAGCTCCTTGAAGAGGGAGGTAAGCTTTGCTATATGCACTGTAGACCAGCTGACAGAGGCTGGGAGGTAACCGATGAAGTGCTAGACAGCTACGAGAAATCACTGTACTTTGAGGAAGCTGAGAATAGACTTCATGTATAAAAAGCAGTCATGGCTATGGTTATGGGAAGCAGGTACTATGAATTCGACTAAAGAGAAATATTTTTGCATTAATAATGAAATTTTTATAAAGCGTGACTTATCTAAATAGAATAATGTTACTATGGTTCCGGGGGAGAGCATCATGGCAGGTCAAAGAGATGAAAAATACATCTTAATTGCACTAGGAGGTAACGCATTCCAGTCAAAGGGTGAAGCTGGAACACCTGAAAACTATTGGAGGAACGCATATAGGGCAGCAGAAACAATAGTTAAGATAGTTAAGGAAGGATATAAGGTAGCTATTACACATGGCAATGGACCTCAGGTTGGTATAATTTTAGAGTGGATGGAGAGGTCCAAGGACAAAATACCGCCCATGACGATGGACATAGCTGGTGCGATGACACAGGGATGGTTAGGTTACTTATTAATGCAGGCAATATACAACACGTTAGTTAAGGAAGGCGTCAAGGACGGTATAAAGGGTGTGGTAGCGATTGTAAATCAGGTAGCGGTTAGCAAGGACGATCCAGCATGGAAGAACCCGACAAAGTACGTAGGTAGCTACTACACTGAGGAGGAAGCGAAGAGGCTAATGAAGGAGAAGGGTTGGGTGATTAAGCCTGACCCTAGAGGTGGCTGGAGGAGAGTTGTTCCATCACCGAATCCTGTAGAGAACGTTGAGGTAGGTGCAGTAAAGAAGCTACTTGATGAGGGCTGGATAGTAATAGCTTCAGGCGGTGGGGGAATACCAGTAATAAGAAATGAAGATGGCACCCTGCAGGGCGCTGAAGCTGTAATAGACAAGGACCTAGCAGGCGAAGTACTAGCTACAGGACTAGGAGTAGGCACCTTCGTTATACTTACTGACGTTGAGGGCGTCTACTTAAACTTCGGTAAACCAGACCAGAAGCTGCTAAAAGAGGTTACAGTCTCAGAGCTTGAGAAGTATTACAAGGAAGGTCACTTCAAGCCAGGGTCAATGGGACCCAAGGTATTAGCAGTAATAAGATTCCTAAGGCACGGCGGCAAGAAGGCAATGATAGGACACCTACACAAGGGCTATGATGTAATCAAGGGACTCTCTGGCACTAGGGTATATCCAGACTAAGGAAACACTTGCTTTCATTTTTTAATGAAGGTACCTTCTAAGTGACAGTAAAGACAGTACTAAATTGCAAAATTAAGGTTAAAAGACATTCCCAGTATTTTTCATTTACTAATTTATTAAGCGAATACTTGAGCTCATATGCTCTAAATGTATATGTTTCAACATGTAAATGTAAATCCACATTAAAATTATTGAGTAAACTATTGAATGGGGTTCATGATGCGTGGTAAAGTTGATGTTCTCGTTAATCAAGCACTCATTGTTATAATGAATAAGGATAGGGCGATAATTCCTAGAAGTTATATTGCGATCAGAGATGGCATAATAGTTGACGTTGGGGTAGGGGGACGGAAAGGCAAAGTATAGCTCAGAGGAGGTAATCGAGGATAAGCACTTGATAGTTACACCCGGTTTCATCTGTGCACATACGCATCTTTATGGGATCTTGCTTAGGGCATCTAAATGGTTCAGCGTTATTGATCCACCAACAGACTTTCAGCAGAACTCCAGAGAATTTGGTGAGTTGTTGATGAAGCGATGGGCTATGAGGACGCCTACGTCAGTGCCTTAGTAGCTTCAATAGAATTTGCCCGTACAGGGACTACTCTATTTAAGGATACATTCTCAGGTTCTAACACAATTGAAAATGTGCTTGACTTTATCAAAAGGGGGTATCAACGAAGTAGGTATAAGGGCATTCATTTCGTTCGAAGCTACAGAAAGGTGCAGCCGTGAAGAGGGAATTCGAGGAGTTAAGGAAAAATGAGAGATTCATAGTCAAGAATAACTCGGACCCGAACAAGTTAGTCAAAGGTATCTTCGCACTCCACGCATCCTTCACAGTTACCAATGAGCTTATGAGGTTGGCGAAAGAACTAGCGGAAAAGTATGGTATGCCATACGCCATGCATATTGAGGAGGGGTTAGTTGATGTATACCACAACATTGAGAGATATGGCAAGAGGCCGTTCGAGAGATTTAGAGATGTGGGCTTCCTCTCGAGTAAATTCATAGCTGTATACGCGGTTCAAGTTATAGGTGATGAAATTGAGTTAATAAAGAAATATGGCGTCAAGGTGGCT
>QMWS01000098.1 GCA_003661745.1 Thermoprotei archaeon
CCACGACTCCCCGAGCTCTGGGGACTCAGGATAGCGCAAGAAATAGAAACAGTATCCTAATCAGTATTCTGGAGAAAATGTATCGGTTCGGGTTAGGGTTCAATTACAAACGGGTAGTTGTCCAGCATCCCTAAACCCTGAAGCTACTCCTGGTCTCAGGGACTCGAAATAAATCCGATCTCGGTGCCTCTACTCCATCGGGGGTACTAACTCCTCATCTATGAGCTATGGTGCGTTGTAGTAGTTCTCGTAACAACCTCTTCTTCTGTTCTACAATCACCTAGCGTTCGATGTTCATCGTTAGGAGTCATATGTAAAGTTCCTAATAAACTATATTATCAACGGTGGCATGTATGAGTAAGGGTCCGCGAATAATACCTGAGGTAATAATCGTAGGGGAACGCGAGATGGTAGGAATGGGGAAGAGATGGATTGTCTACCTGCCAATTGAGCTCAATGACGTATAGGAGGCCATCAAGAAGCAGGGGAAGGAAGGTGGGAGTCTACATTGAGGTTCTTGAGGGAGGCGATTAGCGGTGCATGATGCTCTAAGGCGCGCTAGGTATAGGAGGTTGAGGGTGCTGCGTGAAGCCCTAAGCGACCGGATACTGAACATTAATACTTTCGTAAGCACAAGCACATTGAACTACTATACTTTTGGCCTAGCCCCAGCTGTAATCATTAGACTTCATACTCGAGCAGTTAGTAATATAATAGATTACTACTACGTGTTGGCGATAGAGGAGGTTTTCACGAGGATTAGCAGAGCAGCAGTTAAGGACCTTGTAGCTGTGAAGAGACCCGAATACCTTGATAAGCTTTCTAATATCGATAGGAGCCTAGCTGCCATTGAAAACAGATTACCCAATTACCTACTGGGCGTAGTGTTAGGTTATCACGGTGCTAAACCATCAAATACAAGGCTACTAAACCTGTTAGACGATATAGAGCTTAAAGTGGGGAATTCTAGGACTTTAGAGATAGGGATAGACCACTTCTCCAAGCCCATGAAGAATATCAGGAAAATCACGGGGAGAATACGTCACACGAAGTTCTATACCTACAGGCTAAGACCGTAGACCACTACATAGCCATTTTTATCTATATGATGCTATACCTTAATTCAAGCTTACCACCTCTATGCCTCCGCATGGGGGTGTCCGCAGCAATGGGATTTTGCACGCTAGGGGTGTGCGTAAGCTGTGGGTATGCGTGCAGAGGATGTAGCTGCGGTATCCCCTGCGCAGGGATTTACACTGAAAATAATTGAACTAGTAGTTCTAGATGATTATAGCGGTAGGTGTACACTCCATGATGGAGTGTCTAGAGGATGCCTATCAAGAGGTTTGCTCAGTGTTTACAAGGCTGTGTCCAAGGCTTGTACCAAGTCCTTTGTGGGGTATTAGCCTGGCTAGGCTGGCTAGGGCTGACCCAGATGTTATCTGTGGAGTAGCTTATGGTAGCAGCAATAGCGATTGTACAGCTATTGTTAATGAGTTTAAGAAATGGTGGTTCTCACTACCCAGAGACCAGTGTAGAGTTTGTGGTTCACCAGCTAACGAAGTTGACGAGGATTGGAGGTACTGTGTCAAAGATGATACTGGTATAGCGGTGCTGGAAAGACTTGTTCCACTCTGCGAGAAGTGTCATCTGGCTAAGCATCTAGGATATGCCTCCCTACAGGGAAGGGATAGAGAGGCTTTAGAGCATCTAGCCCGTGTAAACGGTGTCGATATTGAAGTTGCTAGACATGCTGCTAGAAGAGCATTCGAGGTTCACAGTGCTTTAAGCGGGGTAGAGAAGTGGAAGATAGTACCAAGGGGGGTTGCGGGACTACCTAAAGACACCACGGAAGTAATTGAGAACATTCTAAACTTCATGGCCAACAACGGTTACGGTTTTAATGAAGATTGGCTCTGGTACCATGCCAAGAGGGAACAAAGAAAGCTGTTAGAGAGGGGGGCTCTTGAAGAGTCTGAAGAGTTTCTACGTAGAGCACTAGGTATACGTGACAAGCCACTTAACGAGATTGTAAATGCTGTGAGGGAAGACCCGCTAGCTAGGCTAACCGTTGTAAGGGAACTGAAGGAAATGCTGGGTAGATACGGTATAAAGGTCCTGCAACGTGAGACCGAGATAGCGTTAAGGGGCGTTAGAGCTGTCAATGCTAGTTTCGGGCCTAGGAAGAGTAGGCAGACACTATTTGTCCCTACTACCTCTGGCAAATGGATGGTATTCGTGCTTAGCAGGCTTAGGGGTATAATACTTCGTAGAGTCATGGACGAGCTTAGGAAGAGAGGTCTAGACTACATTGCCAAGACCGTGGGGGTAAAGGAGTCTGATAGGGATGAACAGCCTGTGATAATATACGTGCCAAGCTTTCTAGCAGCAAACATGGTTAAAGAAGTTGCTGAGGTTGTGCTGGAAGTTCTAGAAGAGTTTGGAATAGACAAACTCGTCATGTTCAAGCCTGACACATTTACCTATGCAGGTATATACAGCGATACTGTGAAGGGGATTAAGTCCTACATCTACATGACCTCGCTACGACTAAAGTCAATTAAAGTCATCTGCTATAACTCTATAGATACTTTGAGGTCCAAGAGTTAGTTCTATTCGATAAACATCATGGAAGTGCTCAGATGATTCTTAGACTTAATGCCAAGTTCCCTTAATAGATGCAATGAAATGATAGAGTAATGTGAAGGGTCTTGTTTAGTACCTTAGTAGTACCATGTTTAATGCCAATAGTACTATTAAGGTACTAGTGGATAGAGCTAGAGGTACTGTAAAAGTACTATTATAGTACCAAAGCGTTAAGCTTTAGTACTTCTAAGGTACTATAAGAGTACCGGGAGTGTTATGGGTAGGCTTAAGCAGGTTAAGTTCTATCTCGGCGAGGAGCAATATGAGAAGCTAAGGAAGATAGCCGAGCAACAGGGTCTATCTGTTCCAGCTCTAGTCAAGAGCATTGTTCTCGAGTACTTAGGGGAAGCTGAATACGGGGACCTTATCTACCATATCAAAGAGCTTGAGAGGAAGTATGAGCAGTTGGCGCGAGAAGTAGGTCGTATAGAAAGGGATTTAGCACTTCTTGCAAAGAGGTGTAGCAAGAGTTGAACATTAGAGAGCTAAGAGAACTTCTAGAACCATATAATCCATGGTGGAGGGATAAGCGCTGGTACAGTCATGACCCATTACTCCGAAACTTCTACAACTCTATGCTTAAGCGCGAACCAAGGCTTTACTATTACTTAAGGAGGTACATATCTACACCTAATGCATACGGTATAATCACCATACGAGGACCTCGACGTGCAGGCAAAACCACGCTAATCAAGCTTCTGATAAGGTACCTTATTGAAGAGGAGAATGTCAGCCCTCAATCAATATTCTATATCTCCCTGGACTATGAGGGCCTAAAGGGCGTGAAGCTTGTTGAGCTGCTTGAGGCGATAGCTAGATGGGGTAGTAGCGACAAGTACATCTTCCTCGACGAGGCGTCCATGTACCCAGGATGGGCTCAAGTACTGAAGAACCTCTATGACATTGGCTTAGTCGAGAATGGACGCATGAAGATTATTGCTGCTGGCAGCCATTCTATGGACCTTGCCGAGGCTGCTAGCAAGCTAAGAGGGCGACAGGGCAAGTTGGCACAGCTCTTTAACCTAAGTGGAAACCTTGTCCATGTACCCCTAAGATTCTCGGAAGTAGTCGAAGCACTTAGACCAGAGATAAATAGATTCCTATCACTACGTAGGCTTAGAACCCCTAAAGTAAGATTTAATATGCTGCAAGAACTCGTACAAAGAAGAATACCAGAGCCTCTCCAAAGAATACATGACGAGTATTTCCAGCTTCTCCAAACGGTTTTCGAAGACTACTTAATCCATGGCGGCTATCCCAAGGCAATAGACGAGTACTATAAGAATA
>QMWS01000099.1 GCA_003661745.1 Thermoprotei archaeon
CCCATTAACTTAATTATACATGCTTTAGTTAGCGGTCATACAAAAGTAAGGGACCTGTACGTTAGTGGAAAAGCTATTATTAAGGACGGCAGACCTACTATATCGCGGTCGGAGTTAATAAAGCGAAGGAAAAGTTCACCAGGCTATTCGCAACCTCTATGGCGGATCAGCTTCGCCATGATTTTACCTATTTCTCCAAATAGAGCCTTAACTCCTTCAACTATTCCTCTTTCATAGGCAGCTTCAACTACTCTCGCCCAGTCAACTTTTAGGATTATATATGTTAAAACGATGGTCACAGCAACTAAGATAGGTATAAAGAAATAATTCACACGCATTAGACCAGCAAGCCATGAGGCGTAGATGACCACTGTAGCAGTTAGCGCAGACTTACCTATTAGTATAGCTACGAAGTAAGGGATTAGAGAATACCTCATGACACCTAGCGGTATGTAGAGTATATCATCTGGAAGAGGCGTAGCTGCGAAAATTAGTATAGCAAGGAATAGCGACTTTCTCGCTACCTTCTTGAACAGTTCAACGTTTTTCTTACTTACCTCACTTAATTTCACACTGAATGCTCTTCCTATGAAGTACACTATTGATTTGCCGAAGGTCGCGCCTGTAGCTGAACAGAGGACTAACACTGCTTTATCTATAACTCCCTGGTATATTGCCGCGTATCCAGCAACTATTCCTAAGTATGGTATGCTAACGAACGGTATCGCATTAGATAGCACACTTATCGTAAATACCCCTAATGGAGCAGTCAAGGTACTCTTTAATATCTCAATAATGCTCGCTGGATCCATATATTCCACTAAATCCTATAATAACCTCAGATTTTAATGGATATTGGTTGATGCGATGCCTAGGCTCACACTACTTGGGGAGGAGACCATTAAGTGCTTGAATTGTGGCGAAAATGCCTTCAAGGTAATGATATATGTCTATGAAGTGCCGTTCTTCGGTAATGTATTGATAGAGACGGGTGTCTGCGGTAAGTGCGGTTTTAGGAAAACAGATGTTTCCCTCGCAGAGGTGAGTAAACCTAAACGCATTATCCTTAAAGTGAAGAGTAAGAAGGAACTGAACGCACTAGTACTTAAGTCTTCAACAGCCCTCGTGAGAATGCCAGAGCTAGGTATAGAGATAGCGCCCGGACCTGCAGCACCAGGCTATATAACAACCGTCGAAGGAATTCTTCACAGGGTCTTAGAGCATATCCCAGCTGAGTGCTTTGACGAAAATAGCCAATGCTACAGTAAGGTCATGGAGATTAAGGAAGCTATTGAAGGCAAGAAGGAGTTTACGGTAATTATTGAGGATCCTTATGGAAGAAGTGAAATTAGAGGTAAGGATGTAGAGGCTATTGAGGAAGAAATTAAGTGAGTTCTTGGTAAAGCGCTAAGACCTACTCTACCTTTATTTCAAATTCCTTCTTCTCCTTACTCTTCTTCTCAAGCACTACCTCTAAAACGCCATTCCTATAGCTAGCTCTTGCCTTCTGAATATCTACTTCGTCGGGAAGCTCTACCTCCTTGTAGTACTTCTTGTGATTGCTTGCCTTAATTATCAGCTTTCTATCAACCGCCTTCAGACTGATCTTGTCTTTCTCAACGCCAGGCATTTCAGCTATTACCCTAATCTTATCGCCCTCATCAAGCACATCAACCAGCGGCTCTATCTCCTCACTTATTTTCGGCCTAATACCAGACCTCCTAATATTGCCGAACTCCTCTACCTTAGGCCTTCCATCAGGACCTACAGTTATCCTGAAGCCGTAAATGAAGGGGCCCCTAACCTCTCTAAAGCCTTCCTCAAGACCCTTTACTTCCCTTATTCTCTCAGCCTCACTAAATAGCTCACGGAATTCCTCCTCAATTTCTCTGAAGAGATCATCAAATATATCGAAAATTGACCTCCTTCTCCTTCTGCTCATTTTCTTCACCACATACTCATACCTTAGCCTACTTATTAACTTAAGGCATCAATTTAGTGAAGTACCACAAACCCGCCTACTCTATATAACCGACAATATAGCTCCTAATACCTAACTTAATTAAGTCAGCTACGTCAGGATCTATGTAGACCAGCTCCATTAACTCATCGATGCCTACACCCTCAATACTCCTCAGCCTTAAGGGTATCTTGGAAGTGAGAGCTCCAAGACCTCTATCGAGCTCATCAATATCCACGATAACACGCCCTTTAACTCTCAAGTTGGAACCAAGCGGCGTTATTAGATATGAAAACCATATCATCCTACCCTATCCCATATAGGTAATTTGACGTAAGTCTTAAAATAAATTAGCCGTGATTACGTCCCTAATAGGTGAGTTCGTGGGTATTGATGTCCTAATAATTATAAATGATAGCGAGTTAAGTGAAGAAACACTAAGGACTGCATGGCTAGCAGCACAGGCCATATTCAAGAACTATGGCATTGAAGTTTACGTCATACCATATTACAACCCGAAGTCATCAAGAACAGTAGTAATTGTAAATGACGTAGAGTACGTAATAAGTAGAAGGCTATCCGTAAATGAGTTTATTGACTTAGTCCTGTCTTCCTCAATGATTAAGGAGGGAGCGCATAAGGAGTCACTAGCTATAGGTATGACATTCAATGACAAGGACCCGCTAAGTGATGCTGTAGTAATTGCTTGAGGTACCTGAGGAAGAAGGTGAATTAATTAGAGCAGTGCTCTAACGCTCAAGGTAATATCGTGAATTGTTTTTTCCTGCCATAGCCCCAGCCTGCCTCCCAGATAGATATCATGCCTTCTCAGTTCCTTAATTACATGATTGATATAACTCGGACTAATTGCACCTAAAAGCCCATATCTCTCAAAATAGCCCCTCTCAACAACTACAGCACCGTATGTCTCAATAATTCTCAATTTCCTTAACTCGGTCAATACTTTTTGAAATAATTCAGCACGTAATTTGCCAAGAGTAGTAGGAACAAAACAGTAAACTACAGCATAATTCCTGAGTCCACTAACTAAGTAGTTAACCGGCAACTCAACAACGGCTGCTAATGAATACCCCCTCTTACCTACATAAGTTACCTTTAGGCTACTTAGTGTCTTTTTAACAAGTAGGGAAACAATGTAAAATGAAACATACCTTAAGGTACCTAAGTAATTACTTAACTCCCTGTCCGCAAGCTTACTTAGCATGTAAGGTAGTGGAAGAGTATTGAAGACTACCCCGTACTTGATCCTAGAACCCTTAATAATTAGTACGCGGTCCTCAAGTAGTATCTTCTGCAACTCTCCATAGACCCTAGGCGCTTTTACCCTACTCCTTAATCTAGTGAAGATGCTGCACCAACCTCCCCTAGCATAGTACCTATTCCTCGTGTATTCCAGTATCCAGTCACGCTGAATTTCTACTTCATTACCTAACGTGACTTTACTTCTATACCCTTCCTCACTCCCTATGAAAGATATGTTGGGCTCCGTAGCTATAGGTTCGCCACCAAGCTCCTCTATATGATTGGGTTCACTACAAAATATTGGGACTCTATCTAGGCATTTTAGTGATGTGGGTACAGTGAGTCTCCATCCATATAGAAGGCTCCCTCCTTCCCATATATCAACGATCTTAGCCTCCTTGTGACTACTGCCTGCTGCGTAAAGCAGCGACGTAAATGATTCACCGAGAAGTATCAGCTCCTCCACTAACTCTCCTCCTTTTCAATTTCCTCAGTCTTCAGGCTTATTAACTTACGTCTCAATGTCTGAGTATGCGCATGAGTTCTGAGGTGATTAATTAAGTCTTCAACACTGAAAAATGTGACCATGTCGTCAACAAGGATATTTGTCTCGCGACCTTCAGGGCATATCCTATCTATGTCAGAGCATAAAGGACACACGTATAACTTACTAACTAGGTCCTGGCAAGTAATCACCGTCACTCCTTTA